>JACNFS010000010.1 GCA_014384515.1 Dehalococcoidia bacterium
TGAGGACATCCGGACTGGCGAAACAAGAGTCCTGGCCAGTACCGGTGGCATATACCAGGGCCCTCGCACGGCGAAGTACTTCTTCAACCCTGAAGGTATCGACTTCGGGATTCAGGCAATAGACAGCGGGATTGCCTCAGACGTCCTGCTGGTTGATGAGCTTGGTCCGATAGAACTTGGTGGAGAGGGTTTTTCCGAGGTCGTTGAACAGATTGCCTCCGGGAAGATAAAAAACTGCATTGTGGTCATACGAAAGGGACTGCTCTCCGCTTTTCTACCTCAGTTGAGCACAGCAACCTCAATCTTTGAAATAACCAGTGATAATCGCAATGAGCTACCCGGAGAGATAGGGCTGGTATTGACCCGAGCAGTTACAGCAGAGTAGAGGAGAGTGCTAAAACGGAGTGAGTAGCACTCCGGTCACGCTTGAGGTGAGCTTTCCCCACCGGTTGCTTAACGGGATTGACTGAGATTGTACACAGGGGTAGTATATGGCCAGATTAGAGTTCCACCAGTTGTGGGACGCAGCCACAGGGTTCGGAACGGTGAAAACCATCGCTACTGAGTATAGTTGCAGGGAGAGGGAGGGTGGCAATAACAAGAGTATTTAGAATGCCGGTGTCGATTTTTGGTTGCAATTCTTCTGAGGATGCCGGGGCAGAGCTGAAAGCACTGGGAGCAAGAAGGGTTTTAATTGTCACTGATGAGAATCTACGACAACTGGGCGTCCTGGCAAAGATTGAATCTTCCTTGAAAGAGAATAATTTAGACTTTGAAGTGTATGACAAGTTACCTACTGAGCCTACGGTAGACTTCGTTGTCGAGGGCACCAGGGTCTTCAAAGAGTCCGGGTGCGATATGATTCTAGCCGTGGGTGGAGGGACGCCCATTGATACAGCAAAGGCGATTTCTGTAATGGCTACCAATAAGAGTTCTATTGAACGTTATGCGGGAGCCAATAAGATAGAGAATCCAGGAATCCCCGTAGTTGCTATCCCGACTACGGCAGGCACCGGCAGCGAAGTCACTATCTTTACCATCATCAGCGACACCAGGACAGATGTCAAGATGCTAATTGCCAGCCCGTATTTAATGCCCAGATTAGCTATCGTTGACCCAATGCTGACTATTGCTATGCCGAAAGGAATTACCGCTGCCGTTGGCCTTGACGCACTGACGCATGCCATAGAGGCATATGTTTCACGCAAAGCTCAACCAATGACCGACATTCTCGCCCTGTCAGCTATAAGATTGCTTGCCCGGAATCTCCCTCAAGCATGGGCCGATGGCAACGACATAGAAGCTCGAGATAACACTATGCTCGCTTCTTATCAGGCAGGGCTCGCTTTTGGTAACTCCTCGGTAGCGTTGGTGCATGGTATGTCCCGCCCAATTGGTGCCTACTTCCATGTGGCACACGGGTTATCCAACGCCACCCTGTTAGGACAGGTGATGAGGTTCAGCCTGGCAGGAAACCCGAAACGCTATGCTGAAATTGCTGCCGCCATGGGTGAAGATGTTACCGGGTTAACTGATATGGAGGCTGCCCGGACGGGAGCGGATGCTGTAGAAAGAATAATTAACCAGCTTGAGATACCTAAACTTCGCGACCTGGGTGTGGACAGGAAAAGGTTTGAGGAAGTGATGTCTCAAATGATAGAGGCTGCCATTGCCAGTGGCAGTCCTGATAACAATCCCAGGGTAGCCACCAAAGAAGAGATAGCCAAAATTTACAATCAAGCCTATTAATAGAATAATAAATATCTGAGAAGGTTAACCCTATGTATGCTTATACGGGAAGAACCCTGAAAGTAGACTTAAGCACAGGCAAGAGTGAGCAAGAGACTTTCGACCAGATTTTTGCTCGCTCTTATATTGGTGGTAATGGCTTCGTAGCCAAGCTCATTTTTGATGGCGTTCCCGCAGGAGCCAACCCTCTCGGAGAAGAAAACGCTATCGCTTTTGGCGTCGGGCCGGTTAATGATACCGGTGTGCCCGGGTGCGACAGATTCCATATCGGGTATAAATCCCCTCTCACCAACCATTATAACGACGGTAGTGCCAGTGGAGGCTTCGGCTCCTCGCTGAAAAGGACAGGATTTGAAGCTGTATATATCTCCGGTAAAGCAGAGGAGCCGGTCTATTTGCTGGTTACAGAAAGTGGCGGCATCCTGAAAAGCGCTAAGGAGTTCTGGGGTAAGGACACCTATGAAACTGCCATGAGAATTCAGGAAGCGGAAGGGAAGGATGCAATGGTGGCTTGCATCGGGCCGGCGGGAGAAAATGGGGTGTTATTCGCCAATGTTGTCCACACCGGCTGGATGCGTGGAGGGACTGCCGGGCGAGGGGGAGCCGGGGCAGTTATGGGTGCTAAGAAAATTAAAGCAGTTGTAGTCAAGGGTAATAGACGTACCAGGATAGCTTGCCCTGATAAACTCAAGAATCTTCTGACAGAAACTCGCCCGACAATCAGGGAAAAAGGTAAGGCACTGAGCCTTTACGGGACCCCTGTGCTGGTTAAATCCATAAATAATAAGGGCATACTGGGGACGCATAATAACCAGAGAGAGGTCTTTGAATTTGCCGATGATATCAGTGGCGAACTCATCAAGGAGAAGTATTTTGCCAGGAATATCGGCTGCCGTTACTGCCCCGTCGCTTGTGGGAAAAACGTTAACGTGCCTGGCGGGGAATACGCAGGACACACTATTAAGTTCCCGGAGTATGAGACACTT
>JACNFS010000046.1 GCA_014384515.1 Dehalococcoidia bacterium
AGGTTACCGACGGCAGCATTGAGTTTGACGGGCAGAGAATAGACGGGATGAACCCTGAAGATGTGGTCAGACTGGGCATCGTCCAGGTTATGGAGGGACGGCCTATGTTTGAACACCTAACTGTTGAAGAGGACTTGAGAGCGGGCGCTTATACTCGGAGTGACGCCTCGGGAATACGCAGAGATATAGATATGGTCTATGACTATTTTCCAAGGCTCAAAGACTTCCGTCACGCTACAACTGGCTATCTTTCCGGGGGTGAAAGGCAAATGGTGGTGATGGGCCGGGGGCTCATGGCCCGCCCCAAGCTCATGCTCCTGGATGAGCCCTCTCTTGGGCTGAGCCCGATACTGGTAAGGGAAATCCTCGACAGGGTGAAAAAGATTAATGTTGAGGAGAAGACTTCTATTCTACTGGTGGAGCAGAATGCTAAAGCTGCCCTGGAGCTGTCGGATTACGGGTATGTGATGGAAAATGGCCGCGTCGTCATGGATGCGCCAGCTGAGAAGCTGAGAGATAATGAGGATATAAAGGAATTTTACCTGGGACTGAGTCAGGTTGGGCAAAGAAGAAGCTACCGGGAGGTCAAGCACTACAAGAGACGGAAACGATGGCTGGCTTAAAAGCCAACAGTCAAGAGCCAAAAGTCAGAAGCCAGAAGTTGAAGTGACAAGCAAAAATGTAAAGATCATTCCTTCGTGTTCAGCGCTGGACTCCTGAATTCCCTTTTGAGTGGGGGTTGGCGAGGCTAAAGCCTCGCAGTACATGTTTGTCAAAGTCTGAGAGTCAAAAGCTGAGAGGAAGCTTAATCTAAGGAGGGAAGAACTTATGGAAAAGGTCGTCGTCACTGCAGCTATTACTGGTAGCATCCACGTTCCCAGCATGTCTCCGCATTTACCGATAACGCCTCAGCAAATTGCTGATGAGGCAGTAAGAGTATATGAAGCTGGCGGGGCAGTAGCCCATATTCATGTCCGCAACCCAGAAACAGGACAGCCAAGCTCCGACCTGGAGTTGTTCCGGGAAGTGGTCACCAGAGTGAAGAGTAAGTGCAATATGGTTCTTTGCTTGACAACCGGTGGTGGTCTAGGTATGACCGCAGCGGAGCGAGTGAAAGTGGTAACGACATTCAAGCCAGAGCTGGCGTCATTCAATTTTGGCTCGATAAACTTCGGCATATTCCCCATTGCGGAGGGGATCAAAGAGTTTAAGTTCCCCTGGGAGAAGCCGTATTTAGACGGGTCGGAGGATTTCATTTTTCCCAATACATTTGCGACGATGAGACAGTTCAGTCAGGCTTTTGCCGAGAATGAGACAAAACCGGAGCTGGAAATATACGACGCCGGGATGATTAACAATCTCGCCTTTATGCTCCAGAGAGGACGCCTCCAGAAGCCTGTTTACCTCCAGTTCGTCCTGGGTATTCTAGGCAGCATGCCGCCATCGGCGAGTAACCTAGTGTTCCTCCATAATAACGCCCGTGAAGCAATAGGCGATTTCGTCTGGTCTGTGTGTGCTGCCGGTCGTCATCAGTTGCCAATGTGCACCATGTCTTTGACCATGGGTGGCAATGTCAGAGTTGGGATGGAGGATAGCCTGTATGCTGGCAGAGGCGTGTTAGCCAAGAGCAACGCGGAGCAGGTGGAGAAGATAGTGCGTATAGCTCGTGAATTGAGCCTGGAGCCAGCTACGCCTGATGAGGCCAGGGAAATCCTGGGGCTTAAAGGTCTGGGCAAAGTAAACTGGTAAGGTTTGAGGACTTTCGGGTGACGATATCATAGATGTGGCCCTCATCCGTGGGTTGTACGGTCAATGGTACAGACCTCAGCATTTTCCATTAGATTGCTTCGCTTCGCTCGCAATGACAGGATAGGGAGGGCTCAGAATGACAGGAGGCGAAGGACTCGCAATGACAAGCGGCTGTCTTTGCGAGGAGCGTGAGCGACGAAGCAATCTCGTTATTGAAGGGCTTGGTTGCCAAAGCAACGAAGAAGACATAACTGCTTGGTGGAGTACAAACCCACGGTTGCCAAGAAAAGGGGGAAGCCTATGACAGAGCAGTTTCAGTCCGCATATCAGGACAAAGATGATGGCCTTCATCCCTTCGAAGGCGAGGGCTACTATGAGTGGTGGTATTTCGATGCCCGGTTTGATAATGGGTATTCATGCGTCTTGACATGGCACTGGCGAAATGCCTTTCTGAAGCCACACATTCCCACCATCCAGATATTCACCTATACCCCGGATGGGAAACGCCATATTGGGATGGCAGCTATGGAACCCGAGGAGTGCACTGCTCGCGAGGACCGCTGTGAGGTTCAGATGGGAGAGAGTTTTGCTCGCCAAGAGGATGCTGGTTATAGAATCAAAATGCATGCCAAGGGGATTGGAGCTGAACTCGTCTTCAGAAACCGACTCCCGGGCTGGAAGCCAGTGTCAGGCTTTGTGCGTCACGATGAGGCGGCCGAGCAGGGTTGGGTTATTGCTGTCCCCAGAGGTGAAGTCGAGGGAAAACTCTATATCGAGGATGAGGTCGTGCCGGTTAAGGGGCACGGATACCACGACCATAACTGGGGAAATAGGAACATGTATGATTCGTTTCGGGGCTGGTACTGGGGGCACCTCTTTGACCCAACCTATACACTGATTTACGCCTGGATGCTTCCCCTGAAGGAAGGGGAGCCGAGTCTGCCTTCCCTGTACCTGGCCAAGGGCGATACCCCAATCCTGACCA
>JACNFS010000009.1 GCA_014384515.1 Dehalococcoidia bacterium
CTCGGTAGCTAGGACTCCTCTTCTATTACCTGTGTTGCGTGAGGCTGGGGTAGTGGATGCGGGGGGGCAAGGTGTGTACGTACTGTTGGAAGGAGCCCTGCGTTACTTGAAGGGAGAAATGGAGGAAATGCAACTGCGCAAACCTCAGATGGTTACCGCCGATTTGCCGCTGGGTTCTGGAGCAAGACAACTAGTAGCTGAGCCAGAGGAGCCCTACGGTTATTGTACCAATCTCTTGCTTGAAGGGCAGGGACTTGATCCGGACAAAATCAGGAAGAAACTAGAAGACAAGGGACAGTCTGTTGTTGTTGTCGGGGATGAGGGCATGGTTAGAGTCCATATCCACACTTATGACCCCGGCAGCATAATCCGATATGCCACTTCGTTGGGTACCTTACATCAGATACAGGTTCAGAATATGGACGACCAGCACGTCGGGTTTATTGAGATGCAGGGAGGAAAGCTGCCGACCTCAGAGATCGCCACAATAGTTGTGGCCTCCGGGAGTGGGATGAAGGATGTCGTGCAAAGCCTGGGAGCAGCGGCAGTGGTCACAGGTGGGCAGACGATGAATCCCAGCGTTCAGGAAATACTCCAGGCAGTGGAATCGGTGCCGTCACAGAAAGTCATTCTACTGCCCAATAATAAGAACATAATCCCTACTGCTTCTCAAGTCCAGCCGCTGACATCCAAAGAAGTGGCTGTGATACCGACTAGAACCCTGCCTCAGGGGGTAGCGGCTCTTATTGCTTTCAACTATGAGGGGACTCTGGAAGAGAATGCTCAGGCGATGAAGGAAGCTGTGGCCACAGTGAAAACCGTGGAAGTCACCAGGGCGGTGCGTAGTACTCAGATAAAGGGCGTGAAGGTGAGGAAGGGGCAGGCTATCGCCATTGTTGATGACGAGGAGATAGTGGCTGCTGGTGATAGCGCGACGCAGGTTCTCTTCGAAGCTATCGATGAAGCAGGCGTCGAATCGCTGGAGGTGGTGACTGTGTATTACGGTGGGGATGTTGAGGTGGCTGAGGCAGAACAGATAGTTCAAAAAATCCGGAACAAGTACCCTGAAAAGCAGGTAGAGATGGTGTCCGGCGGTCAACCCCACTATGACTATATAGTCTCGTTGGAATGAGAGTCGTGCGGGCTTCTGGCTATGGTCGTAACTATAGCCAACCGTATTGTTGGCGTTCTCCCCGAGCTAGTTGAGGAATTGTGGGTTGCTGTTGTGTCTTTGGAAGCCCACTTTGCCACTAAGTATTCGTAGTGACAGAGTGTGCATAAGCACCAAGGTATTCTGCCAGAACCTAGTAACCAGCAGTGGTTTCCCGATGGCCGAGTATGTGCTTGGTGTTGCTGCGGCGCCTGGGGAGGCAAGCTCTCTTAAGGAGCGCATGAGTTCTATCTTGGATAAGGAACCGATTCACATAGCCAGGCTTGGGCCGGGACTGGGGGTGCATGGTGGACCGGGCACTCTGATTGTGGCACTCAGAGAAGAGGAAGGCTAGTGACAGCTCCGTCAGGGATTGACATTGAGCCGCTACGTACCATTCTCCAGATGGAATGCCAAAGACACTACGCCGATTCCGTGGTAATTGGCGGGCTCGACAAATACCTTCGCAGATGGGCGAAACAAACCACAGACAAGATAGGCTCTCCTCAAGTGCTGGCCCATTTCCACACTCTTCAGCTAGCCGAACCTGGTTATGCCGAGTGGAATACGGGAAAGCGCAAGGAATGGGTGAAAGGTGTCCTTGATTGGCTGGGCCAGATGGAAGAAGCGACTGGGGCGGCACCGTCGACAGAGGGTGGTGCTTCTACCACATCGAGAACGCATCCCCCAAACGGTGACGAGGAACTGGACTCGCCAGTAACCATCGTCAAAGGTATTACCGCCAATTTAGCTAACAAGCTAGCCAGGCTGGGGGTAAACACAGTTCGTGATTTAATCTATCTCTTTCCCAGACGTCACCTCGACTACAGTCAGAGGAAGTCCATTGCTGAGCTTGAAGTCGATGAAGAACAAACCGTTGTGGCTACAGTGTGGGAGGCACGAATAGCGAGGCTGGGCAACCAGCGGGGCACCGAGCTCATTGTCGGTGATGAGACAGGCAATATCAGGGCGGTCTGGTTTAATCAACCCTATTTGGCTAAGAAATTTCGGACAAATGCTGAGCTAGTGCTCAGCGGCAGGGTGACCGCGTTTAAGAGGCAAATGGTCTTTGAATCGCCAGAATGGGAGCTGGTTGAGGACAAAGAACTGGTACATACCGGTCGTCTGGTGCCTGTCTATCCTTTAACTCGGGGTCTGTATCCCCGTCAGGTAAGGAATCTGGTCAAGAGAGTCGTTGACAGCTGGGCGTGGCGGGTGACGGATTTCTTGCCTCAGGAAACCCGGAATCGGTGCCAGCTCTTGGGTCTACCCGAGGCGATTGTGCAGGCGCACTACCCGGATAGCCATTTGGTGAAAGCTGAGGCCAGAAAGCGTCTAGCTTTTGACGAGCTTTTCGTTCTTCAGCTTGGTGTCCTCAACAAGAAGCGAGACTGGCAGGAGAGTCAACCGGGTAATGCTTTCAGCATAGATACGGAAGGCACCAACAGATTTGTGAATTCTTTGCCTTTCACTCTGACGGGGGCACAGCGAAGAGTGCTTCGGGAGATCTTTGCCGACTTGAAGGAGCCAACGGCTATGATGCGTCTTCTTCAAGGAGAGGTAGGTAGTGGCAAGACTGT
>JACNFS010000008.1 GCA_014384515.1 Dehalococcoidia bacterium
TACGAGACTTTGATTGTCGAGCGGGAGGAGGATATTGGGATAATCACTTTGAACCGGCCACCAGCCAATCCCATAAATCTTACCGTCCAGAACGAGCTCGATAAAGCCCTGACTGAATTCGAACAGGACAAAGCGGTAAGAGCCTTGATCATCACTGGTGCCGGCGAAAAGGGGTTCTCGGCGGGCTTTGATATAAAGACTGCCGGGACACCAGAGGCGGAGAAAACCGGTCCCAGGGGCCAGGAGGTGTTTCGCAGAATTGAGAGGTACCCGAAGCCCGTAATCGCAGCCATCAACGGCTTTGCTCTCGGTGGTGGCTGTGAGCTGTCAATGGCTTGCCATTTCAGGGTAATGGTTGATTCTGAGAGGGCAGTGATTGGCCAGCCTGAGATTGACCTGGGCATCATTCCCGGTTGGGGTGGAACTCAGAGATTGCCCAGGTTAGTGGGGAAAACCAAGGCGCTTGAAATGCTCATCCTCGGGACAAGAATCAGGGCTCCCGAAGCTCTAAGCATCGGGCTCATCACCAAGGTATCTCAACCAGGGGAGTTGATGAAGGATGCTAAGGAGCTTGCCAAGACGCTGGCTCAAAAGGCGCCGATTGCGGTAAGGATAATTCTGGACGCAGTGACTCGGGGGCTCGAGACAACAATAGACGAAGGGCTGAAGATTGAGCTGGAAGGCTCCCGAGAGGTAGGAAAAAGCAAGGATGCCGTGGAGGGAATGATGGCGTTCGTCCAGAAGCGTGCCCCGGAATTCAAGGGGGAGTAGCGTTTCAAAGGCAAAGAAGCTCAAAGATAGAAAGGAGATTTTGAGATGAAAGTAGATGACATCAAGAAGGTAGCAGTGCTGGGCGCCGGTGACATGGGACATGGAATTGCTGAAGTCGCACTACTCGGTGGCTACAAGGTGGCAATGAGAGACATTGAACAGAGATTTGTCGACACAGGCCTTCAGAGAATCAAGGACAGCCTGGAAAAGCTTGCTGTGAAGCAAAAGATATCGGAAGATGACAAGAAGGCAATGCTGGGCAACATTGAGACCTTTGTTGACATGGGAGAAGCTGTCAAAGACGCCGATTTTGTCATCGAAGCCGCTCCTGAAATCATGGATCTCAAAAGGAAGGTGTTCCAAGAACTGGACAGATTGGCGCCGAAGCATGCCGTGCTTGCTTCAAATACATCCAATATGAGTATCACGGAGATTGCGTCAGTCACCGGCAGGCCGGAAAAGGTTGTTGGGATGCATTTCTTCAACCCTGCTGTCTTGATGAAGCTTGTTGAGGTCATAAAGGGGGACAAGACAAGTGAAGAGACTATGCAGGTGACCTACGATTTGATAACAAAAATGAACAAGGTTCCGGTCAGAGTCGAGAAGGATTCTGTCGGCTTTATCGTCAATAGGGTTAACGCGCCGACCGCAATCATGCTCAATGCCATATTGGAGAGGGGCATGGCGACGCCAGAGGAAATCGATGCTAAGATGAACAAAGCAGGTATGCCAATGGGTCCGTATGAGTTGATGGACTATGTGGGATTAGACGTTCACTACCATGGTTCGCTTTACCTTGCTGAGAGACTCTCATCGGATTATGCTCCACCAAAATGGCTGAAGGAGAAGGTTGACGCTGGCGACCTGGGAAAGAAGACGGGAAAAGGCATCTACGACTGGTCTAAGGGAAGACCGGCCATAGACCCAGCCAAGGCCAAGGAGGACTTCGATCCTACTGACTTGATTGCGGTACAGGTCAATGAAGCAACAAAGCTGCTGGAGGAGGGCGTAGCAAACAGCCCGGATGATATTGACAAGGCAGTCGTCAACGGGGGAGGTTCGGCATTCGGCCCATTCCAGCTTGCCAGGGGGATAGGATATGACAAGCTAGCCAAGAGATGTGAGGAGCTAGCTCAACAGTTTGGCGTTGAGACATTCAAACCAACCGAGACATTGAAGAAGGGGAAAATCTGAGCGCAGACCTAGGCAAGTGAAGTCGAGAACGAGGTTGTACCTTTGCATCCGGCGATAGAAGGTAGGTGCATAACACAATTACAGAACGCCGTTACGTCTGGAATTTGTGATAGAACCTGCTACCCCACTGTTGGCATTCCCTGAGCAGTGCTTCTATGACCATCCCTGCTCTGTAACTGAAAGAACCAGCTTTGTTCAGTTTCTACACAGGATTCACAATCCAGGCTTGGATTATGAGAAGGACGGAGACAATTATGTGTTCCGGGCGGCTGATGTGGGGCAAATAGTATCGGTGCTGAGGAGTATATCCGAGAATAACTGGGCACTGGTTGACCTGTCAGTATGCCAGTCTGCCTTGGATGATATGTATGTAAGTCTCATGAGCGATCTGCCCAACCCCTAGTGCATACGTCAATGAGGGCGGTGACTCGGAAGAAGTCAATCCTGGTCAGAGCTTGGAAACCCGTCTCAAATGCGTTCTCGAAAGTTAGCTCATGGCTGGCAGATATGATTCAGCCCAAGTGATTTAGTGTGCGGTATGCTCTTTGCTTTGGCTTCACGTATACCGACAATCACCATAGGGATGCGGTGAACCATGATTAAGGGTTTGTGCCTGTTAGGCTTGATTGTCCCTCTCCTGTTAGTCGGGGCCTGTGGCCCGGCGAAGGACGTACCCGCTTATATGGCTGACGAGGTGATGCAGGTAGCAAGGGCCTTTAGTCCTGATTGCCGATTACGCATAGGTGTTGAGCCGGGTGGCTC
>JACNFS010000007.1 GCA_014384515.1 Dehalococcoidia bacterium
GCTGGCCGAGAGCGCATACGTTCCAGACGCGCCTCAAACTTGCGCAGGTCACCCCGGAAGCAGTAGGTGCTGCATACCCAACCAGGGTTCAATTGCTCCAGGGGCACCGCCCGCCAGAGGGTGCCGTCGGCGTGGTAGAAGTACACCACGCTCCCCGTTACCTCCGGGGCGCTGACGTGCAGCACGATGGCATCGCCATCCTGGAGCGCCAGGAGGACGCAGTCCTCGAACACCGACATCTCTGCCAGGACGGGCGTGCCTGGCGGCATTGATGCGCGGGGACCAAGCAAGCTGCCAGCGGCGGTTCCCCGCTCGTTGAGTCGCACGTGGACGTGATAGCCACCGTTCGGGTTCTCGATCACGCCCGGCCGCGATGCCAACGTTTGGCTCCCCAGGGAAGTTGTGGTATTGGTATCCATAGAGTAGCTCCTTGCAATAGCTCTGCTGTGACCTACACTATAGATACCAGATTTCCCTTCAATTGTCAAGGTGCTGGCCCGCGCTTTCGCGGAGCCACCCATCTATACCGAAAAAGCTATGCTGAAAATGAACCTACGTTCCCACATTTTCCTGCGATAGGCATCCCCCCTTTCAGTTCGGAGATCTCTCGGAAAGTCTTTGAAACCGCTCCCAGCCCCCGTCCCCGGGGGCGTCACTGGCGAAGTCGAGCCGCAAGATCCGCCCCGTGGACGGGGCTCCGAGCACTTTCCGGGAGATCTCCTGACTGAAAGGGGGTGAATAGAAAATTTTAAGGTTCGACCGCTTGACAAGACAGGAATTTCGTAGTATAATAAATGCGAATCGGAATTATTCGCAAACAGAACTCGGATGACCGAGGCTTCGGCGAGCGATTCGGCCGAGGCTTCAATGCTAAGGACTTCGGCTGAGCTCAGTCGAAGCCTCAGCCGCCGTCCGAGAAAATGTTGCGACCACCCGCTCTACTAGCGTTGCGGCTAGGTGATCGAATTCGAATGCCCCTTCAGCGGGTAGTTAGTACAGCATCTGGGTGAGGAGTACGATTTTGAGATCACGGGGGGTTCACCTTGACCTGTCGGGTTACTGTGCCGAGTGGCGGGAGAAGAGGGCTGGATAGACCCTTTTGACGAAGGCGAGGATGCCTTTGGCGGGGTTCTTTATTTTTGTACTGATGTATGCGAATGCTTCCTAATAGCGAAAAAAATCTGTCAGGAGACGCGGCTGCTGAGGAAATGTGAATGACATTAGCTCAACTTGGGATTGGTGAAACTGCAACAATTATAGCAATTGAGGGCGGCCGAGGCCTGAGACAGAAGCTCTTTCTAGAAGGCTTGTTTGAAGGCAAGGCTGTAAGGATGGTATCCAATTCCGATTATGGTCCTGTAATAGTTGAGGTTGAGAGAAGCCTCGTTGCCATCGGCCGTGGGATGGCACAAAAAATTCAAGTAGAGAGGTGTTAGAGATGGAAAAGAAACTATCCGAAATGAAGTATGGAGAGAAGGGCACGGTAAAAAGAATTGAGGGAAAGTTAAGGGCGCAGATAGCCGGTATGGGAATCAGGGAAGGGCAAGAAGTCGAGATGACGACAAAGCAGCCCATAAAGGGCCCTTTGACAATCACTATGGGCAGAGCTAATACGTCTTTAGGAATAGGCTTAGCGGAGCAAATCATAGTGGAGGTAGAAGGATGAAAAAATTGTTGTTGATGGGTCAGTCCAACGTGGGCAAATCTGTGATTTTCAACCGTCTATCGGGATCGAGCGTTATAGAATCAAATTATCCAGGAACAACGGTTGATTTTACCGAGGGACGGATGCGACTGGGCGATGAATGGGTTGAGATCGTAGATGTCCCTGGTACCTTCTCCTTGGAGCCCAAGGACAAAGCAGAAGAGGTGGCAGTGCGCATGCTTGAGGACGAGAAGGAAGCTACTGTTATGTGCGTCATTGATTCCTCTAAAGTAGAGCGTGGCCTCTACATGACCTTGGAGATTATGGAGAGAGGTTATGCGGTTATAATCGCCTTGAACATGGCGGATGTTGCCAACAATGCAAATATAAAGATAAATGCCGAGAAGCTAGAGCGAATTCTGGGGGTGCCGGTAGTGTCCACAGTGGCCACGAGAGGCGAAGGGCTCAAAGAATTAGTGTCCAGAATAGAAGAGGCCGCGCCGGTTGAAATAGGAAGCATCATTAGAAATGTAGGAGGTTGAAATGGAGCGAACACTCACCATTGATGAGAGATGGGACCTGGTAGATAGGATAGCCAGGGAAACCGTAAAGGTCGGCGCCTATGAGCCTACCTTAAAAGATATGCTGAGTGAACTTACAATCAGGCCCTGGCCCGGGATACCTCTTGCCATCGGCGTCCTATATGGCTTCTGGGCAATTTTCGGCGCATTTTTTAGCTTTTTCACTGAGCCATATATGTCCTATCTCTTTAACAATAATATTCTGGTTTGGCTGCAAAGAGTCTTCCCCGGTGGAGGAGCCACAATGGAAGAGAGCAGCTTTCTTTATGCCATCCTCGTGGGAGATCCTACATCTCACATCTGCTTTGAGGCTTTCGGACTCTTGACTGGCGGCTTGTTCGTTCCCATCGGGATTGTTCTGCCCGCTACGTTTATGTTTTACTTACTCATAGGAATACTCGAGGACATCGGTTACCTGCCGAGATTAGCAGTCCTGGTGGACACGATCTTCCACAAGATTGGGCTCCATGGCTTTACCATCGTCCCGATGCTTATCT
>JACNFS010000154.1 GCA_014384515.1 Dehalococcoidia bacterium
ATAATAAGCCTGAGGTTTAGTTGCTGTTTGGGCAGCATCTCTTGCCTGTGAGGCCAAGGCTACTGCTCGCTCATACTTTCCGAATTGGTAGTTAGATGACGCTTCATCCATAAGCGTTTCGGCTCTATCAAGCCCTCCAATTCTAGATTCTTGGCGGGCTAGTTCAACCGCATCCTCAGCGGCAGTGATAGCCGTGCTTAGTTCCCTCTTGTGTTGTTTCATCTCCTCAAGTAGGATTTGGCCGTCAGCGGCCGTAGTCACCACCAGTTCATAAGATTTGCCAACTTGGCGAGTCACTACGATGGCTAGATTGTTTGCTTGGTCGACATAACCTTGACCGACCTCAAACGCAGCATCCGACAACGAAGGGGTGAACGGATGGGCATCCTGTAGCTTCCATATCCCTTCGGGCGGCAACGTCATTGGAACCCAGTAGGGAATCATGTCGGGTTCGACGCCGAATACCTCTGCCCAGTCGGAGCGGGATGTCTTCGTCTCGTCTATCCAAGTTATGAGGACCCCTTCCCCGGGAAGGTATGTATCGAAGCCGATTTTGCGGCGTAGCTCAACAAGGTAGTACTTGCTTGTAGCGGTAACTACTTTAATAACTTGAATCCCCTCCGTTTGAAGCGCCAGCGGATCAATAGTCACGGTTCGAGTTTGCCCCCCTTGAATTACGTTAGTGCGTTCTGGGGGAAGCCAGCCGAGCCTTATCTTATTCCCAGCACAAAAGTGTCCGATGCCATAAGACGCAGAGGGGCGAGACATAGGATCCCAGCGATCACACATGAAAAAATCCGGTGTTACCTCTTCAGGTCCTGCCCCAGGTATCTTGAGGTGGTATTGAAGGTCGGGGAGTTGGAGCAAGCTGTGTGAAAGCTCATGCATGAGATAAACCCAGGGTGTGTTTTCGGAGCCCGAAACGAAGCCTTTTCGATTGAAAATGCCGTCATCAGTGCTTATCGACCAAGCTCCCCCATACGCACCCAGAGGGTAAAAGTCATGGAAACCTGACACAAAACCCCCAGCCGCAAATATAATTATGCACTCGTATTGGCTAAAATCCACCATCTTGTCTACACTACGTACCACGCGAGCGGCGAATCGCCGATATTCGGCTCGTACATGCTGCCCTGCAGGTGCCCACCCCAGTTCGTATGCATTTGATGAAACAGGCAAAGCGACCCAGTCTAGGACATCACCCGTAAGCCAAACCTGGTTGTAAGAGACTTCTCTATAGTAGTCATTGAACTTTGTGAAGACGAGGTCGACAAAGTACTCCCGAGAAAGGAAATGCTTCTTGTCTTCGAACTCCACTAAGATAACAATTGTTCTTTGTTCTCCGAGCACAGGAGCTGATGACCGGGGCGTTGCTAAATCGTTTACTGAGTGGGTAGCGGCGCTGCAAACACCAGGTGCCCCAAATAAGAGAAGCAACGAGGCAATGGCAATAAACACCACCTTCACCGCTTTATCATTCATCGGCTAGCAAACCTCCCTGCTTGTTCTTATTATAGCAGTAGTAGCTGATGTAATTCGGGATTCGGCATTTCAGTTCACAATGAGGGATCAGGGTGCCTCCCGGGTGTTATCGCCAATAGTATATACTTGGCATCTGGTTGTCAAGCGCCAGTCTCTTCCAATACAAGATGAGCATGGAGGGGGTGTCGATTTCTAACACAGGGTGAGCTTGAACATGAAGGCATCTCGTTTATGATTGGGACATGCAACTGATCATGAACGACGAAAGACTTCACACAATAGAACAGGTCAAGCAGTTCTTAGCGGGGAGTGAGGCACTGGTATTCAGAGGGGCATCTATTGAGGAACGATACCAGTGGATAGAGGCGGTGCTGGTGAGATTCAGGTATTCTCGATTGGAGAGAGCTGAGAAGGGGGTGATCCGGCGGTACATAGAGAAAGTGAGTGGCTATTCTCGGTCACAGGTATCACGACTTCTACGGCAATACAAGCAACGCGGGCGATTGAGGGTGGCGCACTATAAGAGACACCGGTTTCCCATGAAGTATAGCTCAAGGGACATTGCCTTGTTGGCCAGGACTGATGAGCTACATGACTATCTGAGTGGGCCGGCCACCAAAAAGATTCTGGAACGTGAATGGGCAGTGTATGGCCATATGGGCTATCGGACTATCGCCGGGATATCTATTGCCCATCTCTATAATGTGCGTCGAAGCCATCTCTATCGGAAGATCACCAAACGGTATACGAAAACTAGACCTGCGGTGGTGAACATCGCCGAGCGGGCAAGACCAGACCCGAGAGGGAGACCGGGATATATTCGTATCGACACGGTGCATCAAGGAGACTTAGATAAGAAGAAGGGAGTGTATCATATCAATACCGTGGACGAGGTCACGCAATGGGAGCTGGTTGCCTCTGTGGAGAAGATAGCGGAGTACTACCTGGTGCCGGTGCTCGAAACCTTGCTGGCTGGTTTCCCCTTTATCATCCAGGGTTTTCATTCCGACAATGGATCTGAGTTCATCAATAAGACAGTGGCCAAGCTCCTGAACGAGCTCTTGATCCGCTTCACCAAAAGTCGGCCTCGGCACACCAATGATAATGGTCTGGTGGAATCGAAGAATGGCTCAGTAGTGCGAAAGCACCTGGGCTATGCGTATATCCCGCAAGCGTGTGCCTCCGCAATTAACCAGTATCATAGAGACTTCCTGAACGTCTATGTCAACTTC
>JACNFS010000093.1 GCA_014384515.1 Dehalococcoidia bacterium
AACGCTGAAGCTGATGCCTTAGCGAGTGCAGCGTTGAAGAAATTTCTCAGACAGGATACCTAGATTTGGCGTTGTTTGGCAATCCTAATCGTCGTTCTGAGCGAAGCGAAGAATCTAGAGACCCTTCGCTGTGGCCAACTTGAAACTTAAAAGCCAAAAGTCAAAATGACAAATAGAAATGTAAATATTGTTTCTTGTATTTCAGAGTCAGCCCGTAGGTTGCTTTCTGAATCTTAATCTGTCATTTTGCATTTTTGTCCTTAACTTTTACATTTCGACCAAAACCTTTCCGTTGCCCCTTTGCTATGCCCAGATTTCGGCTCAGGGTGACAAGCAAATATTCTCTAGATTTGACGGGCCTTTAGCTGAGGTGTAGAGTGATAGTGGGCCAAGTAGACCGGGTGATCGCTCTGGTTTGGCGTTAAGAATCAGGGAGGAAAGTCCGAGCTCCACCAGGCAGGGTGCTGGATAACGTCCAGGAGGGGTGACCCTACGGAAAGTGCCACAGAAACATACCGCTCTCCACATTGAGAGTAAGGGTGAAATGGTGAGGTAAGAGCTCACCAGCGGCTAGGTGACTAGTCGGCTGGGTAAACCCCACCCGGAGCAAGACCGAATAGGGGGCAGGGGGACGCCTGGCCCTAACCCCGGGTTGGTCGCTTGACCTCGATGGTAACATCGGGGCTAGATGGATGGTCACCACCCCGACTCTGTCGGGGTACAGAACTCGGCTTATAGGTCTACTCGGCCCTCTGTCTTTAGAGGGGTATTCACCCTCTGTTGCTTCTCAATGTCTTCCACCGGGGATGAAAAAATTTCAGAAAACTTCTAGCTTTGCAAAGCAGGAAACAGGGGTAAGCACCTTAGTCGATGTATCATTCAAGGCGAAACCAAAGGGGAAAAGGCAAGCTCAGTGCCCGTGAACGGCCTTGTGTTAACCTATTCAAGGCACTAAACTTCTGGTAACCCTTGGGAACTGTTCTTCAAACGCTATGAATTCTCTGGATCCTCAACTTCGCGATTTTGTTTTGTTTTGCGTCGAGCGGCGCGGCAAGGATTGGCCAGCTCTTTACGATGAGATGGCTATGGTAGCCGGGCAGGGTCTATTTAGAGGATTGGGCCACACCGAGCTTAGGCAACTTGGATTCTCTTTGGCGCTGGGCCGTTTGGACGAGACCATTGAGCTGGTGAAGCAAGCCATTGCTCACGACGATCAAGTCTAGCCTTCTTATTCCTGCCGTAAACTGCTACAATATCTTCCGTATTATCTGCATTACCTGCTGGATAGACGGAGGCAAACTATGGGTGTAAAGCGAAATATCGCGCTGTTTCTAGGATTGATCATTCTCTTACTTTCCCTTCCAATCGTTGGTGCTGGCTGCGGCCTGGTTGTTGAAGAGTCACCATCTGATGTGTCTCCTCAAATGGAGACTGACCTGCCTGCTGAACCGAGTGCAGGTCCGCCCCCTCAGGTGGATACTGATCTACCCGCTGAGTTTGATATTATCGCGGAGACTTGGAGGATGTTGTCTGAGGAGTACGTGGACAAGGATAAACTCGATGCCGAAAAGTTGAGCCAGGGAGCGGTTAGAGGCATGATTGAGGCACTGGATGACCCTTATAGCGCTTATGTTGATCCTGAGGGTTACCAGTTGGAATTGACCAGCCTGACGGGCAAATACCAGGGTATTGGCGCTTACATTGGCGTTACGGACGATCAGCTGATAATTATTGCTCCGATTGCTGGCTCGCCTGCGGAGAAGGCTGGGATCAAGCCCGGAGATAAAATCATGGAAATCAACGGTGAGCCTAGCTCGGAAATGAGTGCAAGTGAGGCGGCTCTCAAAATCCGGGGACCTGCGGGTACTTCGGTTGTCCTTCTTGTCCTTCATGAAGGGGAGAGCGACGCGGTGGAGGTTGTCATAATGCGGAGCGAGATAGAGCTGGAGAGCGTTGTTGCTGAAATGCGCGGCGATATTGCCTACATCAGGATAACTCAATTTTTGGGGTCTACTGGCAGTGATTTGCGTGCGGCTCTCAAAGACGTGATTGATGAGGGGGCGACTGGCATCGTTCTTGACCTTCGTGATAACCCCGGTGGCGTACTCGCTGCAGCGGTCGATGTCGCCAGTCAATTCCTGGCTAGTGGGATAGTTGTCGATGTTGTGTATGGCGAGGACAGGCGCAGTTCGCTGTCAGTAAAGCCAGGCGGCATAGCTATTGATTTGCCGCTTATTGTCCTCGTGAACAATTATAGTGCTAGTGCGAGTGAAATAGTGGCTGGTGCTCTTCAGGACTACGGCCGGGCTAAGCTAGCTGGTAGCGGAACCTTCGGCAAAGGCAGCGTTCAGTTGATCCGCAATCTCAGGGATGGCTCAGCTCTGCATCTAACCGCGGCTCGCTGGTACACTCCCTCTGGAAGACCGATAGAGGGTGTTGGACTCACGCCGGACTTTTTGCTTGAACTGGAAGATGAGGAACTCGTCGACTGGGCTATCGATTATCTCAAGAGTCAAGTTACCGCTCATTGTTTGTTACTTGGGGCTTGAGGGAGTGTTTAGTAACCCTACATGTCTTCCGAGCCCTTCGCTATCGCTCAGGGTGACAAGTAAGCAGCCTGCTTTGAGAGAAGAGACAGAGCCGATGTTATATCCCCCGCCAGGTAACTATGTTGGCAAGTGGCTCGCGGGTGCTCTGTAGCTTGTTTGCCGGGAAGTCCCAATCCGGGTATCCGATGGCTATTCCGATGACAAGCTTCTTGGATTCAGGGATGCCGGCGATTTGTCTCACTACTTTGGAGTAGCTCACTACCATGCCGTTTATACACGTTCCGAGGCCGTGGTTCACCGCTGCCAGTGCTATAGTCTGAGCTACTGTGCCGAGGCCGAACATTGACAGAAAGGTGCCGCTAATCTCTTCATCCATGCTGACTATTATGAGGTTGGGGGCATCGAAAGCACGCAGTAGTTTCAGGAACCACTGGTTTTTCTTTTCAGTGTCTTCCCGGCCGATACCCATGAGCTGGTATAGCGCGATACCCACTTCTACTTGGCGCTTCCGGTAGACTCCCGTGAAAGCCTCGATAGGCAAATCTGCATCGGGCGCTGCACCGGCTCGGAACTGTTCCTCCAAAGCTTGTCTCAAATCGTCCAGCACCTTACCGCCCAAGACAGTGAACTCCCAGGGTTGGGTGTTCATTCCTGACGGAGCGCGTGTTGCCACCTCCAAGATTTCGGTCAGCACTTCTTTGGGAACTGGGGTTGTCTTGTAGCCCCGGATACTCTTCCTGGACTTTATGGCTTCTATAAGCTCCATTGAATTCCCCTCCTTTTGGAAACTTAGCTCTCGATACTATCCTTGGTGCTTGGTGTTCTGCCAGCGATGCGCTCGTCAATGCGAGTTGCAGCATCCAGGGCCCGGGCCAGGGCTTTGAACAACGCTTCGGCTTTGTGATGGTCATTGACGCCACTGAGGATTCTTGCATGGATATTAAGCTTTGCCTCGCAGGCAAAGGAGACGAAGAAATGGCGAATCAGGTCAGCGGACATTTCGCTGATGCTGGTATTATCGAAGGACGCCTCAAACGCTGCATAACCCCTGCCCCCGATATCCAGGGCTACCATGGCTAGGGTGTCATCCATAGGCACCACGGCGTGAGACATTCTGACTATTCCTTGCCTATCGCCCAAAGCTTGGCTGAAGGCTTTGCCTAGGGAAATGGCTACATCTTCGACCACGTGGTGTTGGTCGGAGCCTGTGGCCGAGAGCCTTATATCAAAGATTCCATGCTGGGCCAATTGACTCAACATATGGTCAAAGAATCTGATTCCGGTGGTGATTTCGAATTGGCTCCTGCCGTCGATATTCAACTCTATCTTGATGGAAGTCTCTTTGGTTTCCCGAGTTACAGTTGCTTTTCTTTCAGGCATGCTTTCAACCTCTTTAGGTTCTTTGCTAAGTGCTACATTAACATATTTCTTGCAGTGCGGCAATCAATGCGTCAGTATGTTCTGGCTTGCCAACGCTGATGCGCAAGCAGTCCTTCAGCTCAGGGGTGTCGAAGTAACGGACAAAGATGCCTTTCGTTTGCAATTCTTGGTGGATTGTCTTTGCTTTGCCATTGAGCACCGAGCAGAGGAGAAAGTTAGCTTGTGATGGATAGACTCTTAGCCAATCCGCCTCGCCAAGCTTAGTCAAAAGCCGTTCTCGCTCGTCAACGATTGCCTTGATTGTGCTGCGCAGATAGTCGATGTCCTTCAACGATTCCAGTGATGCCACTTGGGCGGCGGCGTTTACATTATATGGTTGTTTTATTCGCATTAGGTATTTGACGATATTAAGGGGGAAGATACCGTAGCCGGCTCTTAGTCCTGCTAGCCCCGCCCATTTGCTGAAGGTACGCAGGACTATCAAATTTGAGTGCTCAGGGACCAGGCGGGCCATGGTTACCCCGCTAAATTCGGAATAAGCTTCGTCTATTACCACTATAGTGGCGGTATCCAGCAGTTCCAAAACTTCGGATTCAGGGGTGAGATTGCCCGAAGGGTTGTTGGGCGAAGCAACAAAGATAACCTTCGTTCGCTTATCTAGAGCTTTCTTTATAGCGGCAACATCAATCGAGAAATCTTTCCTCCTGGGTATGTTGACTATCTTGCCGCCACAGACATCGGTGCTGAATGGATACATCCCAAAGGTCGGAGGACAGTTAATCACTTTATCTCCAGGTTGGACAAATAGACGCAGGACAAGGTCAATGAGTTCGTCACTGCCACTGCCAGCAATGATATGCTCCGAACTCAACCCTGTATACTCTTCCAGCGCTTTGCGTAATTCTCGCTGCTCTGGGTCAGGATAGAGGTGGTAGTAAGCATAATTGGCTAGAGCCTGTCTCACCCTGGCTGAGCAGCCGTAAGGGTTTTCATTGCCATCGAGTTTTATTACTTTTTCCGCCGGAATCTCGGTCCGCTGGCTCAGTACATCGGTTGGCTCAACAGGAGTATAGGCCTTCATGGCTTTGAGCTCGGGTCTCATTAATTGTTCGATATTCTCAGGCGAAATCACTTAATCTCTTCCTCTGTTGTCTGTAATCTTGCCCTGATTGCTTGGGCATGACCCTCGAGTCCTTCAGCTTCAGCTATAGTTATGGCTGCCTGTGCCAGTTCCTTGCTGTCAGTCTCGTCTAAGGCAACGATGTTGGTGACCTTGAGGAAATCTTCAACGCCGAGGGGAGAGCTGAAATGGGCGCTGCCCCCCGTTGGCAAAACATGGCTTGGCCCGGCAATGTAGTCACCCAGGGCTACCGGAGAACTGCTGCCCACAAAAATACAGCCGGCATTACGAATTTTCTGGACATGAGTGTCGGCATTGCGCACCATCAGCGACACATGCTCTGGGGCATAGGAATTGACCAAGTCAATAGCCTCACCTAGACTGTCGACCACAATTATCATACCTCTAGAGCTTATGGCCTCCTGGGCAATAGTCTGCCGTTCCAGCTTTGCCAACTGGAGCTTGATTTCATTATCCACGCTGTTGGCCAACTCGGGGGAGGTGGTAATCAAGATTGCTGAAGCCAGAGGGTCGTGTTCAGTTTGAGCTATGAGGTCGGCGGCGCAAAGGGAGGCGTTAGCAGTGTCATCAGCTACAACTACCACCTCACTAGGTCCCGGAAGGCTCTCGATATCCACTATTCCATAGACCATTTTCTTGGCCATAATCACAAAAACGTTGCCTGGACCGCAAATCTTGTTCACTTTTGGCACTGATTCAGTGCCAAAAGCTAAGGCGGCAATGGCTTGAGCTCCGCCTATCTTGAAAATGCGACTAACCTTGACGATATCAGCCGCCACTAGTGTTGCGGGTGGGATTGTGCCATCTTCTTGGGGCGGAGTAGCCACAATAATTTCTTTGACTCCAGCTACTCGTGCCGGGACGGCTGTCATCAGAACCGTGGAGGGATAGGCAGCAGTCCCGCCAGGTACATAAATACCCACGCTGTCCAGCGGGCTGACTTGTCGCCCCAAACCATGGCTGACAAAGCCAAATTCGAGCCGCTGTTTACAGGTTGAATGAAACTTGTCTATTCTGTTTGCAGCCAGCTCGAGTGCTGGCACCAGCTTTTTGTCTATCTTTTGGTAAGCCGCCGAAATCTCGCCCCGAGTTACTTCCAGCGAGCTAAGTTTAACCCGGTCCAGTTTTTCTGTGTAGCTGAGAAGAGCTTCATCGCCCTTGTCACGCACGTCATCGATGATGCGTCTGACTATTTGCTCTGGGGAAAGCTTGTCTTCTGTTACCTTGTGTTCCACCCCTGATGATAGTGGGGACAACACGAATGGAGCTTCTCTGGCTAGCAACGGTTTTGCCTGGCGAAAACCTTGGATTATTCTCATCCTAATTACTCTCGGCCGTCTGGCGAAGGATTTCGACCAGAGAGGCTATTCTTTCTCTCTTGGTGGGAGACGCTAGGCTGTTTTTGTTGCCGATAAGGCAAGCTGTAGATTTGAAAAGGGTGTCCACAATTCTGAGATTGTGTTCGGCTAAGGTCTTCCCGGTCTGCGTGTTTTCGATAAGCAAGTCAGCGTCTTCAGGCAAGAGGGCTTCACTCGCCCCCCAAGTAGGAATCAATTTGTACCGACTGACATGGTTATCGTGAAGATATTTGTCAGCGATATTGATGTACTCAGAGGCTACTCTCAGCGGTGACAGTCCGCCAGCTTGCATTAGGCGCTTCAAATCGTCGATATCGGCTACAGACAGGTCTTGGCTAACTACTGCCACTACTTTTACTTCACCAAAGCCAAGTTCGACAAGCTCTGTAGCTGGGCTAGTGGGAAAGCGATAAAGGTGGTCAAGAAGCCAATCTCTGCCAGTTATGGCCAGGTCGAAATTCCCGTTAGCTACTTGGAGTGGCATGTCTTGAGGTCTGATTACCTTGACATTAACCCAGTCCAGATTGAAACTTGGGCGCCGTTTGAGCATACGTGCTGAATAGCCTTGCAGCTCTAGTCCGGCTTTATTGAGGAATTCCGAAGTTGGCGCTTGCTGATGTCCGTCAGGTATAGCAAGCCAGACTTTTTCCTGGCTGAAATCGGGATGGAAGCTATTAACGCTCCTGGCTGATTTCGGTTTGATTTGTAGCCATGGCTTGGCTGTCGCCCTAAGACCTTGACTGAACCGAGAGATAACTTGGCCAACATTCTTGGTTTGCCAGCTTTCCTTATTAGCAATAAGAAAGGCACCAGTAGAGAGCAAGGTTTTCAGTGAAACCAAGTTCTGAGCTTTTATTGCCGATTCATTTTGTGCCCATAGCACAACTAGGTCAGCATTCTCCGGTGGATAGACTTCAGCAGCCCCCCAAACGGGAAGAATCCTGAACTTCCTCAACCTGAGGCTCAAAGCTGAGGCTTCTGCCAGATTGGGATACTCGGTTACTATGCGCCAGGTATCTTGTCTGTGGGGCAATTCTTGAACGCTGGATATATTTCCGTGCTGGCTGGCTGCCATGTATAGATTGCCTTTGTTATACTCCAAGCCGAATACTCTGACTAAAGCGCTGGCTGGGTATTTAGCCAGAAGCTCTTCGATCCAGTCCGAGCCGCAGATGCCCAAATCGTAATTGCCCACAGCTACTTGGATAGGGATGTCCTTTTCTTGGAACATCTTAGCCGAGAGGTGGGGAAGCCGTGTTGACTGGAGGCGATAAACCCGTGTCTTCTGGGTATAGTTTTCGAATTCCAGCCCTATCTCGTTCAAGAAGCAGGCTGTGGCCGGCAAAAGGCTTCCTTTAGGCAAAGCTACCTTGACATAATCCGACTGAGGTTCAGTTAGCAAGTTATGCTGAGCCTCCCATTATGTCAATGACGTTGGCTATTGAGGATGCCTCTGTCTTTTGGTTTTGGATTTGGTCAATGACAATAAAGGATGATGGTTTCTCCTCAACAGTGATTACCCAGCGCCAGTCTGACTGGCGACCGCTGAAGTCAAGCTCTGCTACATAGCCCGCTTCACGGAGGCACTGGGCTAGCTCAAAACTGGCCTTTGTTACGTTGGGCATCGTGGTCTCGCTCCTGACCAGAATTCTGTGCTCTTTCGTCTGTCTAACTTCGGGCTCAACCAGATCAATAAGCGGGTCGATGTACAGGGCAAAACCACAGGCTGGGGTGCTCTTGCCGCCTATAAGCGGGACAAGGTTATCATATCTACCCCCACTGACTATTCTATCTTGCTTGACCAGGAACTGGAAGCAGAGTCCGGTGTAATATTCGAAGCCTCTGGTAGATGTAATGTCGATGTGGTAATTACAGTCCAGAACGTCGAGGAGGCTGGCAACTTCAGCAAAACTGTCAAGCTCAGACTTCAAATCAGAGGAAATCTGAGGTAGGGCTCTTAAGTTCTCCAAGAAACTGCTGGATTCTCCCCTTAGGTCGAGGAACAATGATAACAGTCTGTCGGCGTTGGAATTGGCTGCCCCTGTCTGTGCCAGCACCTGCCAATTGCCGTCTAGAATCTGGCTTAGTAACGCGGCTTCCTTATCGGGACTTAGCTTTAGCTCTTTGAGCAAAGCTTTCAGCACGCCGGCATGAGATAATTGTATTTCGACTCCGCTGATGTTCAAGCTGCGCAGAATTTCAACGGCGAGCAGGATTAATTCTACATCTGCTGTTGATTTGGGGCTGCCTAGAAGCTCGACACCACACTGCCATCGCTCTCTGTTCTCCTTGCCCGTTTCCTCAAAAGCGAAGACATTGGTCACATAGAAAAGTCTGGCTATTGCCTCTTGCGCCAGATTCTCTATGTACAGTCTGGCAACAGGGATGGTACCGTCTGGTCTCAACACCACCCTCTCTCCGCTCCAGCCATCCCAATCAAGGAAAGAATATACTTTGCTCAGCATGTTCGGTGTAAGTGTCCCGGCGGCTGTGAACAGGTGAAGATACTCGAGAGTTGGCGTCCTCACTTCCTGGTAGCCCCAGCTGAGGCAAGAACGTCGAAACGCATCTTCTACGTGGCGAAACCGTGCCGTATCTTTGGGGAGCAGATCTCGAGCGCCTTTACATCTTTGACTTGTCATAGTTTTAGGCCTTCAGCAAGTTGTCCTATTCTACACCAATCCATTTTGCCCTTCAATCTCAATTTGCGGAGAGTGTTCAGCGACCCTGCCTGTCAGTCTCAGCCCTCCGCTGTCGCTGACTTAGAGCTTGAAAGCCAAAAACCAAAATGACAAGCAAAAGTGTGAATCTTTTTTTGCGCTTTAGAGCTAGCTCTCGAGATCGCTTCTTGAATTCAACTTTTGCATTTCGGCCTTGGGACCCTTCGCTGTCGCTCAGGGTGACAAACAAATAACCTCGTTTGCTGTTAGCTATCGTCTCGATTATAATTAGTCTGAGGTGTGAAACAAATGCTCAAGATGGCATTCAGATTTGGCTATATCCTTCTCACGGTTGCGGTGCTAGTTACAGCCTTCGTTTCCAGTGGAGCTAGTGCTGACATACCCAACATCGAAGTCTTACAGGTTAAGGGCACCATCGTTCCCGTAGTGGCCGATTATATCGAGCGTGGCATCAGTCAGGCTGAGTCCAAAGGTAGCACCGCCTGCATTATTGAATTGGATACCCCCGGAGGGCTGCTTAGTTCGACAGAAGAGATAGTCCAGCGGATTTTGGGTGCCAAAGTGCCGGTTATAGTCTACGTTTCGCCTCATGGTAGCTGGGCAGCTTCGGCAGGGACTTTCATCACTATAGCCGCCCATGTGGCAGTTATGGCTCCGGGGACTAGTATTGGAGGGGCTCACCCCGTAAGTGTTGGTGAGGAGATGCCCGAAGATGTGGCAAAGAAAGTAACCGAGTATTCGAGTGCATGGATCAGGAGTATTGCCGAGATGCGTGGTCGTGACCCTGAGCAGGCTGAACTGGCAGTCAGGGAAAGCAAGTCGTTTACTGCTGCCGAGGCATTGGAAGCCAACCTTATTGATTTCCAGGCTGATGACCTGGAAAGCCTCATCAGCCAAATCGATGGCAGGAAAGTGACTTTAGCCAGTGGTGAAGAGGTCGTTATCGATACCAGTGGTTACATGCTGACTAGAAATGAAATGAATGGCATCGAGCGTTTCTTGCACGTCATCAGCGACCCGAATATCGCCTATATTCTGCTCAGTTTGGCTACGATAGGGTTGATTACCGAAATCTCAAATCCGGGGATGATATTCCCCGGAGTAGCTGGCGGCATAAGTCTGTTGATGGCCTTTTATTCGCTAGGTGTGCTCAATGCGTATTGGGCAGGGGTATTGCTTATATTGCTATCCTTTGGATTATTTGTCGCTGAGATTTATACGCCGACTTTTGGTGTCCTGACAGCTGGGGGACTTACTTCTTTGGTTATCGGCTCTCTTGTCTTGTTTAGTCATACTTCACCGGCGCTGGAGGTAAATAGGGGCTTAATTGCCGGGGTAACTATTGTTGTAGCTGCTTTTGTCATCTTTGTCATCGGTGCTATAGTTCGAGGTCAGAGGCGGCAGGTAGCTACTGGTGCTGAGGGGCTGATAGGCACGGTAGGCGTGGCTCAAACAGTCCTCGACCCTAAAGGTACAGTTCTTATTGAAGGGGAACGCTGGACAGCTATGGTCGACAGTGGTAAAGTGAAACCAGGAGAGGATGTTATAGTAACTAAGGTCGATAAGCTGAAGCTAGTGGTGACTAAGAAGGAAGCCAAAGGGGGGAACTGAGATTTTTGCGCCGACTTTTGGTATACTGTAGGGGTTTACTTCTAGGGTTGTTGACTCCCTTGTGTTGTTTAGCCATAATGCACCACTACTGGAGGTAAAATGGATTGGGATTTAGATATAGATTGGGGCTTGATTGTCGGAGTAGCCATTGTTGTGGCTGTTCTAGTTGGCTTAGTCATCTGGGCTATAGTTCGAGGGCAGCTAAGGAAAGTAACTACTGGTGCCGAAGCATTGATAGGCAAAGTAGCTGTAGTTCAGACAAGTCTTGACCCTAAGGGCACGGTTCTTGTCGAAGGCGAGCACTGGACAGCCAAGGTCAACAGCGGCAAGATAGAGCCGGGAGAGGAGGTGATAGTAACTGAGATCGAGGGATTGAAATTGGTAGTAACCAAGAAGAAAACTAAAGGAAGGAAATGATGGACTTAAATCCAATTCTTATTATCGCTATTGTCATAGTAGCATTCATTCTTCTGTCGGCGGCCATTAGGATCGTCCAGGAGTATGAGCGCGGTGTTGTCTTTCGCTTAGGACGGTATGTCGGCATAAGGGGGCCCGGGCTCATCTTCCTGATTCCGTTTATTGAACGCATGGTCAAGATTGACCTTCGTGTCGTCACCATGGATGTCCCGACCCAAGAATGCATTACCATGGATACTGTTACCGTTAAAGTAGATGCTGTGGTCTATTTCCGGGTAATGAAACCAGAGGACGCCGTGCTCAATGTGGAGCAGTACATTAGAGCGACTTCACTACTTTCTCAGACCAGTCTGCGAAATGTGGTGGGGCAGTCTGAACTTGAGGACTTGCTTGCACATCGGGACAAAATCAATGAAAGGCTCCAGACACTCATTGATGAAGGAACGGAGCCGTGGGGGATAAAGGTGAGCATGGTGGAGGTTAGGGATGTTGAGTTGCCAGATACGATGCAGCGTGCTATGGCGGCTCAGGCTGAAGCTGAGAGAGAAAGGCGAGCCAAGATTATCCATGCTGACGGTGAATTCCAGGCTGCGCAAAAGCTGGCTGACGCGGCAAAGGTTATTGCCACTCAACCTGCAGCCTTGCAACTTCGCTATCTCCAGACTCTGGGTACGATTTCTACCGAACGGACTAATACTATAGTATTTCCCTTGCCGATAGACCTGTTGAAGCCTTTTCTCGGCGAGAGTACTTCTGAGAAAAAGAAGTAGCTGATACGACGGGTGCCCATTACGAATCATGAAAAGAAGGGTAGCCTGGAGCATCTGCTCTGGGCATCCTTTTTCGGTGCGAGTCACCAGCCTACGGGTGACCGGCTTGAATAGATACGAACGCGGTGACGTTACCTGCGGCAGGTGACTCTCACGAACGACATCTGGTGCGCGTTGGCAAAAGCGCCCCCGTCAAGAAGTGGCTGAACTGTTACGCCCCGCCCCTGTAAGGGGCAGCGGTTAAGTCAATCTTTTATCACCGTGACATCGCCAACTATGATTTCGGCGAGGCTGCCGTCGGCACGGCGCAAGATTAGATTGCCATGTTCGGTCACAGTTTCGGCTTTGCCTCGCTCAACTGATTCTCCAGCTCTAACCTGTATCCACCTACCCAAGGTCTCCATGTGTGCTTGCCATTCTCTATGGATAGGTGCTCCAGCTTGAGCTTCCAGATATAACCGTTCCAGTTCACATAATAAGGCGCCAGCAAGCTCAGCTTTCGACACTTCTTTTCCTAGCTCGTGTGATAAGCTGGTAGCTAGCGGTGAGATTTCGGCGAAAGCTGAAGGATCAATGTTGACATTTACCCCTATGCCTATTATGGCAAAGTTCACCCTATCACCCTTGACTTCACTTTCTATTAGAATGCCGCAGACCTTTTTCTCTTTAATCAGGACATCGTTAGGCCACTTAATCTGTGCCTCAAGACCGGCGACTTTTCTAATAGCTCGGACTACAGCTAAGGAAGCTATCATGACGAGTTGTGGCAGACTACTCACGGAAGGCTTCAGAATGATAGACATAGCCAGGCTGCCCTTGGGGGATAGCCAGGCCCTGCCTAGACGTCCCCTGCCCGATGTCTGCTCATCAGCAATGACCACGGTTCCCTCTACCACCTCTTCTCCAGCTACTTTCTTGGCTGCCTCCATTGTTGAGGTAAGGCTAGGATAGTAGTGTAACTGTCGCCCGACGAACTTGGTATTTAACCGGCTTTGAATGGAGGTTGCTATGTTCTGCCTATTCGGCATCGCTCACCTCGCTCCTTAAATAAGCCAACCTCGTAGTAGTATAGCGACAACGTGTGGCCGTGTCTACGAGCTAGAAGGGAAACGCCTTGACATTGCAGTCAAGGCGAATTACTATTGTCTTGCAAAGCGTAGAGACACAGGGTAGTGCATGGAAACCAAGGATTTGGATTATTTGGCCGGTAAGGCGGCTGAGTTGATTCT
>JACNFS010000186.1 GCA_014384515.1 Dehalococcoidia bacterium
CCTTGAGCAGAAGGATTCCCGAAGCCAGAAGCACCATGGCGAGCAATATATCAGGCAGGGGAAAGGCGTGTTCGTAGGCGAAGTAGCACTCGGGGGGAGTTTCCGGAGCCATCCCGACGGTAAAGAAGCCTATCCAGAAGAGAATGAGGCCGGCTGCGGTGATTATTTCTAGTACCGGGATTGTTCTGCCCTTTTTCTCATAGCTCATGTTGTCCTCCTGTCACGATTTCTTTTGCTGCACCTTTTTTATTTGCCTGTCCATGATGAACTCAACCAGCCGGGGGAACAGCCGTTTTATCATGAATGTCGATTTACCATCGAAACCGGGAATAATGAGGAACTTCTCTTTCTGCATGCCTTTGATGAGAGCCCGAGCCACTTCGTCCGGCTGCATCAACCCGGCGCTGGCGGAGATCGCCTTTGTCTCCTCCGGTTTGGTCTTGTTCTCCTCGTCAAGTCCGGGTGTATCCGTATCCGGCGGGCAAAGCACGGATACCGTGATGCCGTACTGCTTGAGTTCGCTTCTGAGGGCCTCGGAAAAGCCGATTATGGCGAACTTGGAAGCACTGTAATCGGTATAGCCAAACACACCGACGAGGCCGGCGATGGAAGATGTGTTCACGATGTAGCCACCCCGCTCTTTCATGTAAGGCACAAGCAGGGAAACGGTGTTCCATATGCCGTAGAGGTTGACCTTCATGGTTTCATCGAACTGTTCGTAGGTGACGTCCTCGAAGTAATGAGGGTAGGCTCTTCCTGCGCAGTTGATGAGCACTTCCGGTGCACCGAACTTCGCTACAGCCGTGGACATGACCGCTTCGACGTCGGCCCGGTTGGAAACATCCATCTGCATGCAGGAAAATCGCTGCGCCTTTGAAATTCCGCAGCTTGTGATTTCTCCCAGGGCAGACTGAAGGTGGTCCTTTCTCCGTGCAAAAATAATGACGTGGGCGCCTTTTGCCGAGAGCAGGTTCGCCGTGGCCAGGCCGATGCCGCTTGAGCCACCGACAATGTAGACTGTCTTTTCATTGAAGTCTTTCATATCACAACACCCCCTGCGGTTTACTTCTGTTTCAGCGTTTCCAGGTCAAGTGTCTTCACCCACTCCATGGTTCTCCTCAACCCCTCGCTGTAGGATATCTTTGGCCGCCAACCCAGCTCACGTTCTGCCTTTGCGATGGAGAACCTGAACCTCGACCCGAGGTTCTTCACCGTGTAGGTGGTGAGAAGCGGCCGCGTTTTCTTACCAAACACCTTCCAGATGAGTTCCATGACAACCGCTGCCACGTAGGCTGCAGAATAGGGAATATGGGTGGTGATGGGCGGAACTCCAAGTGACTGTGCAATTTCAGCACAAAAGTCCTGGAGCGTGGTAAATTCCCCGTCATGGACCAGGTAACCGTTGCCCAAGGCGCGGTCATCCTCTGCGATGAGCATCAAGAAGTCTACCAGGTTCTCGATATAAGTGGGCCACACTATGACATCCTTTCGCCAGAAGATGAGCTCTCGCTTGAGTATGGCATCAGCAAGGAGCGGCACAAAGGTCTGGTCGCCTTCCCCGTAAGCCCAGCAGGGGTAGACCATGGTCACTGGCAGGCTGTGCTCCCTGTGGTATCGCCAGGTAATCTTTTCTGCCTCGATCTTGGCGTCCGGGTATGGCTCATGCCAGGGCTGCAGGGGAAAGGTTTCGTCCATTACTTGAGACTCGTCCGTCCCGAACACATCGTTGGTGCTCATATCCACCAGCCGGGAAACTCCGGCCTCCACACCTGCTTTGCAGATGTTTTCCGTACCGCCAACCGTGACCTCACGAAAGAGCTTCTTCGGTGCCCAGTCTGTCACCACCGCCGCACAGTGGAAAATGATATCCACGCCAGATGCGGCTGTTTTGACTGCTTCGTAATCACGGATATCCCCTGTTACTATCTCCACGCCCTTGGCCTTGAGGGAAGACTCGCCCGGGTCACCCGGCAGCACCAGGGCGCGAACGGAATACCCTTTGGCAAGGTTTGCCTTAACCAGATGGCCGCCGATGAATCCCGTAGCCCCGGTTATCAAGATAACCTTTTTGCTGGAATCGCTCATCATCTACCTCCTGAGAAAGAAGATTCCTATCCCCGTTTTCAAGCCTCTGTCCGCGTTCTCCACTTACCACCAGACATCTTATACAGTAGGTAGTCCCAGGAGTTGCCCATGAGGTTACCGACTCGGATCATACGGAGGACTACATTTATTGCCTCGGCCTTTTCAGAGCCATAGGTTTCTGCAAGCGTTTGAGCCGATGCCGGGTCTGGGTTGGCATCGGACTCGGCCCAGTGCTGGGCGTAGAGCAGCGCGATAACCTCCTGTTGGGGGCAATTGCCTACGCTTCCGTGGAGAAGGTCTGTTATCTCAGCTCCGCTGACTCCGCTTCTCAAGGCCTCTCTGGTATGAGCCCAGGAGCAAAAACGGCAGCGGTATACGGCTATGACAGCTAGCATCAGCCTTTCCCTGAAAGCCGGTAGCACGAGTCGTTTCTTGCTTATGCGTGTGATAAGCCTGGCGTTCTTTGCCAGAAAACAGATATCTACAACAGGCTGTCTCCAGCTTTGATATGTGCTCTTGTTGAATCTGTCGGCCATCTTGTCCAATTATGTGTAGCCATCATATTACAGAAATCGA
>JACNFS010000006.1 GCA_014384515.1 Dehalococcoidia bacterium
GTGAAGGCTATCCGACATTCATGCAGACCGAGGCCTGGCAGGACAAAGAGCTCAACACCGCTTTGGCCTCGTGGACTGAGCTCAGACATGATACCATACTGTACGCCAAGCAAAGCTATACTCCGGCCATGTCAGCGGCACCAGCGCCACCAAAGCCGCTGGTTGGCTACATCGAGCCTGTCCCTGAATTCTATGCCCGGATGCTTGACCTGACCAGGATGACCAGCGAGGGACTGTCTCAGCTTGGGGCCTTAAGCCAGGATGAAGATAATCGGCTGGGAAATCTAGAAGCTGTTCTGGACAGGGCGCTTCGGATTGCCATTAGCGAGCTTGAAGGCGCTGAGCTGACTGAGGGCGATTATGATTTCATCAGGGACTTCGGCAGGGGCCTTGACAGTGTAATCTGCGGCATTGAAGCCGAGGGTAAGGAGACGACCATTGTGGCTGACGTCCACACTGACGCCAATGCACCGCAGGAGGTCCTGGAGGAGGGTGTAGGCTATGTCGACCTTATTCTGGTAGCTTACAAAGTCCCTGACGGCAGAATCATCATCGGCGCTGGGCCTACCTTGAGCTACTACGAATTCAAACAGCCGATAGATAACCGGCTCACTAACGAGCAGTGGAAACAGATGCTGGAGTCAGGGCAAACACCACCAAGGCCGGATTGGGTGAACAGCTTCTATCAGGAGTGAAAACAGCTTTACTGATATTTCCAAAGTCTATCTACTTGTAGATTTCTCTCCGGTGTCCAATTAGGTGAATCAAGATGAGCTTCAGGTTCGGGTTAATAGAATAGACAACCCGGTAGTCCCCAACGCGGAGTTTATACTTACCTTTGAACTCACCAGAAAGAGCTTCGGGTACAATGCTCTTGAAGTTTTCCGAAAGCCATTTTATTTTCCTACCAACACGCCTTTTGACCAACGTGTCTAACTCTGCAAGGTCAGCCTCAGCCTCGGCAAAGAACTCCACCTGGTATTGCATTACCAGTCTATTCCAATCTTTCTGGCCACCTCCGCGGCTGGGATCCCCCTCCTCCCTTCAGCTTCAGCCTTAGAAGTCACTCTGAGCCTTTCCTTCACCTCCTCCTTCAGCTCCATACCCCAATCTGGGTCACCCAGGATCTCTGCCAGTTTCTGCTCCACAACCGCAGCAACAAGGTCCTTAAGCTCCTCTATAGACATCTCAGAGACTTTCACGGCCGTTCTCTCCTTTCAGAATATGGATATTAGGCATTTCCTCCTCACCAAAATGGCATCTCTCGGCGTCTTTAATCATCGCCCTGATCTCTTCAGCCATCATACTCAAAGTCTACCCCATCGACTATTGACAATCAACCTTTCCCCCAGGACTCCCGGCTCCATCGAGCGCTCGCACGCAGAATCCGTGCTTCTTGGCGTTTTGGTTGCCTTTGGGGGCTCCGCGTTTTGCCATCGGTCTTCGCTTTGACCAGGCCGTAGACGAGGGCGTGGGCTGCCACATCGTAGCGCTGAGTTTGTAGCGGTAGTTTAAGCAACTTCATGGTCTTGCGGTTAGGCTCGGCCGAGACAAAAAAAGCTCGGTCGAAAGCTTTCACTTCTCGACCGAGCCTATGGTGATATAGTAGAGGAAAAAGGCGGTTATGTCAAGTTATGGGTTGGTTTTGGGGGTAATTGGGGTGTTGAAAATCACTTAGATGTGAAAGACCTGTGACAGAGTAGGGTGGTAGAAGTGGAGATGACGAGGGTCTCAAGGGGAAACTAAAGGCGATTCACTGGGGAGAGGCTTTCGGCCTGCTCGTGCCCGGAGGGCCACGCCACCTCCCCAATAAGTGGACACTACGGTTATTTCTTCAAATCCGAGGGCTTCTAAGAAGTCCATCAGTTCTTGTCGGGAAGGGAAGCCTGCCCCGTGCCTTTTCAATTCTCTCGAGATTCTAGAAACGATACGTCTATACTTAAGTCCACGAAAGTTGCTGACCGGGTCTCGAAGGAATTCCTGCGGCGCATGTTTCCACAATACACTCGTGAAACCCCATTCCTTTAGCAGAGTGCCCAGATATAAATACCCTCCAGGTCTAATAACTCTACTGAGTTCGGCTAATGGATGCTTCCATCCACACGTAAGATAACAGATGAGCAGGTTAGCTATCGCCCCGTCAAACGACTTATTAGCCTGCATTTCACATATCAAACTGGGGACATAGGCATCTTTCTATGGTAAGATAGCTTCAAAAGCCCCGTGTTTAGCTTCATCAGAAGGGGCTGGCTGGGGGAACCCAATGGGTGAAAAGACCAAGGAGACACTGAAGCTTCAATTCGATAAGCGGCTGAGGCTAGAGTTCCACGGGGCCAGGATCACCTCGGATGCAGGGCTGCTGGCCTGTCGAGAACTGGATGGGGTGCTGGGATTGGCGGAGATGGCACCGACCTATCTGCAGGAGACCCGTGGAGGCAGGAATGTGCAGCATGAGCTGGTGCCCCTGTTGCGGCAATCAGTGTATAGTCGTCTGGCGGGATATGAGGACACCAATGATGCGGTACGGCTGGCTAGAGATCCTGCCATGCAAGCAGTGGTTGGTCGTCGTGCCTTAGAGAAGCAGGCGGCCAGCACCAATACCCTGAGCCGGTTTGAGACCGAAGTGCTTGTTACCGAGGATAACTTGAGA
>JACNFS010000005.1 GCA_014384515.1 Dehalococcoidia bacterium
GAGATGGAGTCGGGTCAGTTGATATGGCCAAAGTTTGCTCTCCAAGAGAGGCATAATGCAAGGCCGTGGCCGCGGCGCAGGTCGTCTTGCCCACCCCTCCCTTGCCGGCAAACATGCTAACGTTGCGCTTACTTGAGGCAATTCCACTGCTGGTATTAGCCAAGCTTATCTTCCTTATCTGTCAGTAATGGAACGATTGAAGCAATGCGTTCAGGCGCTTCGGTTGCTGCAATTACCGACGACTTCTACCATTATAGACCAAGCTGGGACGCTAGGGTATGAGGATTCACGTGGAGTTTTCAAGATAGCCAGGGGTTGATAATTCTGTAAACTAGGCGATTAGAAGCAAAACCCTTACCCTTTTCGGTTCCCGCGTATTTCCAACCTAGAAACCAGTCTTGCATTGGACTCGTCCATGGTTATCCACAAAAGAGACTCAAACCTTCGTCCAAATGCGTCTTGATACTTAATTCTGATCACCCTCTTGTGATCAGCCTCGTCCTCTAACAAGAAGTGCAGAGTATCAGACTCTTCAACAGCCAAGACTAAGCGCTCCTTTTCAATAGAGTTCATCGCTTCATATTTTAAGCAATATTTTAGATTAAGTGCCGGACCTAAACCAACATTCCTTATTTCACACTTCACCGATTCAGGGAATTTTCCTTCCTTTATTCTGAAAGCGTCGGCTGTTTGTTTAAGTATGTCACCGCGCTGTTTAGCTTCTGTTTTCTCTATAGTTATCAAAGGACGCACAGCATCGAATCTGGCTGCCTCCATTTCCTTCGCCATGCGACGCGTCTGATAAGCATAGAAAATAGTAACGCCAACTAGTACAACGATTGCTATACTCTCTATTACAGTTCCATATGTGACTAGCAAACAGGGGTTATCCATAGCTCATTCTCCTCTCATGGGTTCAAATGCGACAGCTTGTAGCTAACACTAGTATCCAGGTCAAGATAGCCAACTTAGTTTCAATCCTTAGTGGCGGTTCCTCACACGTGCTGCAGTTGCACTGGGGCCGTGGCCGATACTAACCGTAGGGGCTAAAGGGAGATGTTCCGCTTAATAAGCCAGTATTCCAGGCTGTCCGCCAGAGCTAACCAGCTAGCGTCTATGATATTGGTCGAACTGCCCACAGTTCTCCACTGCTCCTGACCATCGGTGAACTCAATGAGCACCCGCACCTGCGAAGCAGTGCCAGCGCTTTCTTCGAGAATGCGGACCTTATAGTCAACAAGTTCAACAGCAGTCAAAGCAGGATAGAACTCAAGCAAAGCCTTACGCAAGGCCCTATCAAGGGCATTCACTGGACCATTGCCCTCGGCAGCAGTATGTATCCCCCTGTCACCGACTTTCACCTTGACCGTAGCTTCTGACAGGAGTTCCGGTTCGCCCCCACCAGACGGGAGGCGACGATGTCTCTCCACCAACACCATGAAGTCAACTAGCTCAAAAGGAGGCTTATATTCGGGCTGAGCCCGGTGCAACAATAGTTCAAAGGAAGCATCAGCACCCTCATATTGAAAGCCGCGGCTTTCGAGTAGCTTAATCTGCTCCAATATCTGGCGCGCCTCCTTGCCCTTGGGAGGTAGGGCTACTCCCAACTCCTTAGCCCTATACATTATATTGCGCTTGCCCGATAGTTCGGAGATGACCACCTTAGGACGATTGCCTACCAACTGCGGGCTGATATGCTGATAACTCTCTTCCCATTTCATCAAGCCGGATACGTGATACCCAGCTTTGTGAGTAAAGGCGCTAGCGCCCACGTAAGGAAGATGGCTAGCTGAGGCAAGATTGGCCAACTCAGCTACATAGTGAGAAACTTCAGTAAGCTTGGCCATCTGCTCATCAGTGATGCAATCAATGCCCAGTTTGAGCTTTAGCCCTGGGACAATAGAGCAGAGGTTGGCATTACCACAGCGTTCGCCGTAGCCGTTAATTGTTCCCTGTATCTGGATAACTCCAGCCTGAGCTGCAGTCAGTGAGTTGGCTACAGCTAGCTCAGCATCATTATGAGCATGAATGCCCAGCGGAACAGCCATTGCTTTCTGAACAGCTTCGATAGCGGTGGCAACTTCGGAGGGTAAAGCACCCCCATTAGTGTCGCAAAGCACCACGCAGTCAGCCCCAGCCGTAGTCGCAGCCTCAACGGTCTGAATTGCGTAGTCAGGACTCGCTTTGTAACCGTCAAAGAAATGCTCAGCATCAAAAAAGACGGTCACCCCTTTTGACTTAAGATAGCTTACAGACTCGCTGATAAGACGCAGGTTATCCTCCAAGCTGATTTCCAAAACCTGGGTCACATGCAAGTCCCAGCTTTTGCCAACGATGGTGACTACTTTGGTCTTGGCCTGCACCAAAGCCTGAAGGGTGGCATCTTTGCTCGCCTTTGAGTCGGGGTGCTTGGTGCTGCCAAAGGCAACCAGAACCGAGTGCTTCAAATTCAAGTCCTGAGCCCTGACAAAGAACTCAGTATCCTTGGGATTGGCACCAGGCCAGCCGCCTTCAATAAAATGGATACCCAGTTCATCCAGCTTCCGGGCTATCTTTAGCTTATCCGCAACGGAGAAGGAAATGCCCTCTTGCTGGGCACCATCTCTCAAAGTGGTATCATAAAGCTGAATTTGCG
>JACNFS010000134.1 GCA_014384515.1 Dehalococcoidia bacterium
CAAACCCTCAAAACGAGTAATCTGCTCAGGATGAGCCACGTAGTAGTCCCACTTGTCAATCACATGAAACAATCTGGCCCCCACTATCCCACCAATGACCGCCCACAGAGCAACACTGTAGATGTGTTCTTCAGAAATACCAACCCTTTTCGCCTCCAGCAAAGTGATAATGATTATCGCCACAACAGCCAAGACCACCATAATCCCATACCACCTCACCTCAAACGGTCCGAAGCCAAAAGCAACCGGATTGATTCCAATTTCAATAAGGTTCATTTTTCTCCCTATACCTATGAGAAAATTGCCTCGACAAAAGCGTTAGCATCAAAAGGAGCTATATCGCCAAGCTGCTCGCCAGTCCCGATGTAGACGATGGGAATCCTTAATTCATCGCAAATCGCCAATACTATGCCCCCTTTGGCGGTACCATCAAGCTTAGCCAGAAAGATCCCGGTTACCCCCACCGCTTCAGTGAAATGTCTAGCTTGGGCCAGCCCATTCTGACCGGTAGTGGCGTCCATTACCAGCAGCACCTCTTGAGATACGTCATACTTGCTAGCTACACGCTTTATCTTCTTGAGCTCCTCCATAAGGTTAAACTTGGTATGCAGACGACCAGCCGTGTCAATTATGACTACCTCAGCCTGGCGATTTTGAGCTGCCTGAAGCGCATCAAAAACCACTGCTCCAGGGTCACCACCAGGTTGATGAGCAACGACCTCCGCCCCCACCCTTTCACCCCAACGCTTAAGCTGGTCAATAGCGGCAGCTCTGAAAGTATCGGCGGCAGCCAAAATGACCTTTTTCCCTTCGTTCTTAAAGCCATGGGCAAGTTTGGCAATGCTCGTCGTCTTGCCGCACCCATTTACCCCAACTACCAGAATGAGTTGGAGATTGCCCAACGCAGGAACACCCCCCACCCCAGCGTCAACACTCAGCAGATTCACCATCTCTTCTTTTAAGGCTGAGTGTATCTGTGAACCTTCACTCAACCTCTCATCTCTAGCCCGTTGCTTCATCCTATCAATAAGTTTATGTGTAGTAGCCACGCCGACATCCGCAGAAATAAGCAACTCCTCTAGCTCATCCCAGGTCTCCTCTTCCACTGTAGTCCGGTCGAAAAGGCGGGCTATCCTGCCAAACCAGATTTCCCGGCTACGCTTTACGCCCTGTTTAGTTTTGTCTGGTGAATTAGACATACCAGCCCGAAGCCATAAGTTGGAGTTATATTAGCATATCGCTTGAGAGTGGGGCAAAGAGACCAATCAGGCAACCGGAGCAATGAACCGGGACTTGATACTAATGCTCGTGTTTAATCCCGCCAGATTCAGGCGTATCACCTTTCAGGAACAGAAGGGGATATATTATGTCGCTCACGCAGCAAGGAATCCAAACCGCAAGAAATAGAAACAGGAAGACGAAAGGAAGCAGTGGAATCCACTTTGCTATCCCGAATGCGGTGAAGTAGAATAGCGATGCCCATGTACTCAGCAATACATGTCCAGCATGCGGGAATTTGGTTGTCGGCCTCAAATAACCGATTGCAACACCCAAAAATGCCAGGGGGTTTACGAGCCACCACTTCTCAATAAAACCTACGTGAAACTCCATTTTGACGCCAAGTAAGGCCCCTCCCAGATAAGGGATTATTGAATCGCTTAATGTCGCTATTCCAATCGAGCCTGTATAACCGATCAGAACCGCTGTCCAGAGCTTACCCTTACCCCATTGTTTGTACATCGCTGTGGTCACAAGGGCGCTCAACACAACATGGACTGGATGAAGGGTATAAAAAATGGCCTCTGAGGTACTGGAAGGAACGTTGGCAAAAACTATGATAGCCATGACGATAATCCCCGAAGCGGCTCCACCGGCAGTAAACGGGGCATGTCTTCCTAGCTCAGTTGTTATTCTCTTAACCACAGCAGCCACCAAACAAGACTAGAATCAACACATTCCAAAGACTATCCATGGCATTTAGAGCAAACTCCGAAAAACTCGGAAAAGTGATGCTCAGCACAGAAACCCAAGTCCTGCGCAATTTCATTTTCTTCTTCACATAATGCCTTATCTGCAAACTCCTGGAGACCACCACAATGGCGACATACCATAAAGCGATGGCAGCCCTCTTTGTCGCCCAAGGTGCACTTCACAAATCCACCTAATAGCAATATCCTGTGAGCCAGGTCGAGCAGGCAAAACAAATCGAGAATGCGGTAGATGGTGACATGGTTCAGGTGCTGGCCTTTTTCCTGCAGAATCTTCTGTATGTCGTAAGGCGAGACAGGTTTCTCCGCCTCTGCCAAAACCTTGAGCACTTGCTTACGAGGCTGAGTCACCTTATAGCCTCTAGCCCGCAAAACCCTTATTGAATCTTGAACCTCAGGCATTGTTTAACCTCATTATAGGATATTGCTATGGTAAATGCAACAATATTGCGTTTACCCATATACGTAGATTCCAGGAAAGAGATGGCGAACCAGGCTGGGGTGATGAAGGTAGTGCTAGATATTTAGCAGTCCCCGAAGCAATATCAGGGCTGCTTTCTTGTCCAGGGGTTCATTGTTGTTACCGCATTTGGGTGACTGGACGCAGCTAGGGCAACCCTCCTGACACGGGCATTCCTCAATCGCCT
>JACNFS010000160.1 GCA_014384515.1 Dehalococcoidia bacterium
AATCGCTGAAACAAAGCCGTATGCATACATTCAGAAGCCCTTTGACATGGGGCAGCTGATGCAGGCAGTAGAGGGGAGTTTAAGTTAAGAGAATCCCTTTGCTGTGGAAAGCGAACCCGCTCACACCATATGAAAGCCAGGTTCACTCTTGCACTGGCACTTCTACAATTACAGTTGTACCTGTAGCTTGCTTCGACTTTATCTGCAAGTGGCCTCCGATGAGGCGTGCTCGTTCTTCCATCCCCAACACACCCAGCTTCCCCTCTCTAACCAGATCCCCAGTCAATTTGGGTACTGAAAAACCCTTACCATTATCCGTGATAGTCATCCTTATACTACTTGCATCTGACTCTACTATGATGCTGACCTCAGAGGCTTCAGCGTGCATGCGAACATTATTCAAAGCCTCCTGAGCAATGCGGAACATGACTAGCTCCGTTTCTGAAGCAAGTGGAGGCAACGTGCCCGCTTCCACTTCAGCTTCGATTCCCAGTTCCTTGCTAAATTCCTCAACTAACCAGTTCAAAGCTGGCACCAGCCCCATCTGGTCCAAGATGCTGGGCCTCAAGTCTCGGGCATAGCGCTGTAGGCTTTGGTAGACCTCATCGGCTATGCCATGCACATGCTCTAGCTCGCTTACTACCGCCGTTGGTAACTTGCGCCCAGCTTCGGAAATAAGAATATCGAGCCGATGCGATAGTAGCAGTATGGACTGAGCAACGTCATCATGCAATTCGCGGGCAATGCGCTTCCGTTCTTCTTCCTGAGCCGTAAGGTTCTTATGAATTTGAACACGAAGATTGTCCCTCAATCTTCTTTCTTCAGTTACATCCCGGGCAATATTCAGAAAAGCACTTGGCTTATTATCCACCTTGATTAGCCGGGTAGCTAATTCAAGAATTGCTTCCGTTTTACCTTTCCCAACTATATGTTGCTCATAGCGCTGCTCTACAGTCTCACCTTCCATAAGCTTAGCCTTCACTTCTCTGGCTAAACGTAATCCCTCTGGGGAAAGGAACTGGGGGACTTCTTTGCCCACTATCTCGCTTGGATGATACCCAGTGAGTTTCTCACAGGCCTTATTCGCTATAACTATCTTGCCCGCAAGGTCATGAACCCAAATAGCATCGCTACCATTGGTAAAAAGCTCTTCATAGTCTTCCCGGGATGATCTCAAGGCTAGTGTGATTTTCCGCAGTTCCTCTTGTTGTCGCTGAGATCTACGGTGCATTTCGATTAATGCAACGCTCAAACCGGCAATAACAAGTGTAGCGATGGTCTCCATTAGAGCATCTCTCGGGTTGGGAGAGATAACCAGAGCTCGTGATAGCATCAGCAGAGCGGAAACTAGCCATGTTGCCACGCCAACCTTGACTCCTAATGTCCAGCTAGCATAGGCTACAAGCAAAAGGTAGATAAATCGCTCTATGACATGTCGTGATAAACCAAGAAACAGAGTAACGCGTGCTTCGCCTACAACAGGTACTCCAATCAGAAGCTCATGGTAATGAGACAAACTCAGGACTAGGAAGACGAAGACTATGCACGAGATATGAAGATTTCGCCATCTGCCTGACATTGCTGTGGATAATCTCCCTCCATTACTTGTTAAGGCAAATGTGCCAATACGTCAAACGCTTCTAGCCTTCTGGGCTACCTTCCTGCTGGATCTCTTCCAAGGCAACCAGCCCCAACCGTAGAGCTTCAACGAGGGCCTGACTGCGTGAGACTACATTCATCTTGGTGAAGATATTGGACATGTGCGCTTTAACAGTGCGTATACTGAGGGATAGTCTCTCAGCTATCTCTTTATTGCTCATGCCTGTAGCCAGCAGCTTCAGCATTTCTGTCTCCCGGTCACTCAGAAGCTCGTTTACCTTGGGCTCCGTAATCCCAGCCGATCTAGTCATAGCTCGCTTGAGCAGCTTCTCAATGATTCTGGGATGAAGCACCGACTCACCAGCTCGTATAGCTCGTATAGCCTGTACTAAGTCTTGTCCTCGAGCACTCTTCAGCAAGTAGCCAGCTGCTCCCGCGTCAAGTAATCCTATGACGTAATTCTCATCGTCGTAGGCAGTGAGGATCAATATGGCTGTATTGGGAGCAACCTTCTTGATCTGCCTGCTAGCTTCAATCCCGTCAATGTTGGGCATCATAATGTCCATCACCACGATATCTGGCTTCAATTTGGAAGCCAGGTTGATAGCCTCTTCGCCGTCACTTGCCTCACCTACTACCTCTATGTCTTTTCGACTAGAGAGTGTCTGGCGCAGTGCTTCTCGCAGTAACGGATGGTCATCGGCGATTAAGATTGTGGTCTTCGACCTCACTTTATCATAGCTCCAAGCTGACTCAACACCAATTATAAGGCATGCAGGATTAAAGAGCCAATACCAATGGTATAAATGTGAGTCTCTTGAAGTGTCATTCCTTTTTCCTTCTGCCAAATGCCTAATACCTTCGGACATGACCAAAGTTCCACCAAAATTAAAACCTAAGACCGATGAGAGATACCTTGGCAATTGTTATAGTTATTTTAGAAACGCAAATCAAAAAAGAAAGGAGGTGGTGAAAATGGCTAAGGCAGCTAATACAACAAGCGAAGGAATTACCAAAGCGATCGATGAGATCCTCGGAGAACGTACTGTCCCCTCAAAGGGAAGCGCGGCTGCAAGAGAGGCAATACTGGCCGTATTGGCTAGGGCAGCCGATGAGCCCGACTTCCTGCGCAGCTTAGCAGATAACCCCCACGAAACGCTTAGAGAGTATTATGCACTGACTTGGGAAGAAAGAGCCGCTTTAGCCAGCGGCGATATCCAGAAGATTGAAAGCTGGGTGGGTAAGCTGGACAAGCGCCTGGCGACTTGGCTATGGTGCCGATTATCTCAGGAGAAATGGTAGAAAGCGAGGCATAAAATGACGAAGCTCTCAGTAGTGCAAGATACTTGGGTGCCTTTGCCGGAGCAAGAGGCTACCATCGAGGAACGGTTAAATGAGATTTTGTCCTCCTACCAAGGTAGGGACGATGAACTTATTCCCATTATGCAGCAGGTTCAACAGCAATTTGGCTATCTGCCTGAGCCGGTGATAAAACAGATAGCTAGATTCCTTCATTTACCAGACATCACTATCTTTGGGGTGGCCACATTCTACGCCCAATTCAAACTTGTTCCAACAGGGAGAAACATTATTAGGGTGTGCCGGGGAACCGCCTGTCACGTACGCGGGGTAGCACGTATCCTGCAAGAACTGGAGAATCAGTTAGGCGTAAAACCTGGAGAAACTACGGCCGATCGTGAATATAGCTTGGAGACTGTGGCTTGCTTTGGTGCCTGTGCCTTGTCACCGATCATGGTGCTCGATGACAAGGTTCATGGCAAGATGACAACGCAAAAGGTGAGAAGCATTTTAGATGCAACTGGCAGCTCAAGCGAATTAAAGGATGGCTGATTAATGCAGTAATGAGCGTGAGGTGAATCATGGATTTCAAGCAGATTCAAAGCTACTCAATGTCAGAGTGGGAAGCTACGCAGAGGGGCGAAAAACCCTGCATTTTGGTGGGGATGGGAACCTGCGGTATGGCTGCAGGCGCCGAAGATATAATTGAAGCACTGAATGAGAAGTTGACCCAGCGCTCTATTCAAGCTGATATTGTTCGAGTTGGCTGTATTGGTCTCTGCTACGCTGAACCCCTGATTGAGATAGTTAAGCCAGGCAAGCCAAGCGTCCTCTACGGCAACCTTACCCCTGAGCTTATATCCGAAATAGTCAAGGACTACCTAGTGGCTAATAATCCACGTTCTGACTTGGCTCTGGGGACCCGTGGCGAAGGCACTTTGGAGGGTATACCCAGGCTGTTCGACTCGCCGGTGCTAAAACCGCAGGTTCGCATTTCCTTGCGCAATTGTGGAAACATCGATCCAGAAAACATAAACCATTATATAGCCAATTCTGGATATGAAGGCTTGGCTAAGGCACTAAGAATGAATCCCCAAGAGGTGATTGATGAGGTCAAGAAATCTGGGTTGCGTGGTCGTGGCGGTGCCGGTTTCCCTACCGGGGTTAAATGGCAGTTCTGCCACGATGCCCCTGGCGATGTTAAATACGTAATATGCAACGCTGATGAAGGTGACCCGGGAGCATTCATGGATCGGGCACTTCTTGAAGGTGACCCGCATGCTGTGCTAGAAGGAATGCTCATTGGTGCCTATGCTATCGGTGCAACGGAAGGTTATATTTACATCCGAGCCGAGTATCCACTGGCGATCAAGAGGCTGAAGGCTGCTCTTAAACAGATGGAGGAGTACGGGCTACTCGGTGAGAACATCATGGACTCTGGATTTAACTTTCATATCAAGATAAAAGAGGGGGCAGGTGCGTTTGTCTGCGGTGAAGAGACAGCTTTAATGGCTTCTATTGAAGGCAGTCGGGGGATGCCTCGCTCTCGGCCTCCATTCCCAGTCCAATCTGGTTTATGGGGAAAGCCAACAAACATCAACAATGTAGAGACTTGGAGTAATGTCTCAGCTATTCTCCAGAAGGGTGCTGAGTGGTATACCAGCTATGGCACAGAAAAAAGCAGGGGCACTAAGAACTTTTCTCTGGCGGGTAAAGTCGTGCGCACCGGACTTATTGAGGTTCCGATGGGAATTACTTTGCGTGAGATTGTCTATGACATAGGGGGGGGCATTGCTGAAGATAAAGCCCTCAAGGCTGTTCAAACCGGTGGTCCTTCAGGTGGTTTCATACCAGCAAGTTTAATAGACCTCCCAGTTGACTATGAGTCTTTAGCCCAGGCTGGCTCAATTATGGGTTCCGGGGGGATGGTGGTGCTAGATGAGGACACCTGTATGGTCGACATGACCAGATTTTTCCTCACCTTTACCCAGGCTGAGTCCTGTGGCAAGTGTATTCCATGTCGTTGGGGGACTAAACAAATGCTGGATATCTTGGAAGATATAACTAATGGAAGAGGCAGACCAGGAGACATTGAGTTGCTTCAGGAATTGGCTGAATCAGTTAAAGATGATTCTCTCTGTGGTTTGGGGCAGACCGCTCCCAACCCGGTGCTTACCAGTATTCGTTACTTTCGGGATGAATATGAAGAGCATGTTAAGGAGAAACGTTGTCGTGCTTATGTTTGTAAAGAGCTGATCTCATACTATATCGACCCTGATAAGTGCCAAGCTTGTTTAATCTGCCTTCGCAATTGCCCGGCACAAGCTATCATCGGCGGTAAGAATCAGATTCACGTGATTGATCAGGATAGATGCACTAAATGTGGCACATGCTTTGAAATATGTCCCTCTCGCTTTAGCGCGGTAAGGGTGATATCAGGGGAGTCGGTGCGTGAGACCCTTCCGGTAAAAGAGAAAGTCCTGGTCAGAGCGAAGAAGTAAAACGGGGGTTTATAATGAGCACTGTTATTGAAACCATCGATGAGAAAAGAGCGGACACGATCACCGTGACCATTAACGGTAAAGAGGTCAATATCAAGAAGGGGGTTACCGTGCTTGAGGGAGCCTTGAGCGCCGGTATCTACATTCCCACGCTTTGTTATGACCCGGACCTCACGCCCTACGGCGCTTGCCGACTATGCGTGGTTGAGATTGACGGAATGCGCGGATTGGTTAGCTCTTGCACAATACCGGCAACTGAAGGAATGGCAGTATACACCGACACGCCGAGGGTAAACCAATCACGTTGCATTACCATGGAACTCATCATCGCCAATCATCACGGCGACTGTCTCACCTGTACGAAAAACCAACAGTGTGAGTTGCTGAGAATCGCTCAATATCTTGGAATGGAGCAGGAGCATATTGACCGGCTACGGAAGAGCACCCAGGTGCTTCCTATTGACGACAGCCATCCAGCATTTATTCGTGACCCCAACAAATGTATCCTCTGTGGCATATGCGTGCGTGCTTGTCATGAAATAGCTAGCGTAGATGCTATTGGTTTAGCCTTCCGGGGTAATTCGACAAAAGTGACTACTGCTGGCGATAAACCCATTATTGAGTCTATTTGCAAATCCTGCGGGGAGTGCATTGCTCGATGTCCTACCGGTGCGCTAGTGCCCAAATACGAGAAGCCACCCGCCAAAGAAGTTAAAACCATTTGTCCTTATTGTGGCGTTGGTTGCTCACTCTATCTAGGTGTTCGAGATAATACGATTGTTTCAGTCCGTGGTGACCCTGAGAGTTCAGTGAATAACGGCAGCCTGTGCGTTAAGGGGCGCTGGGGGTATGATTTCATTGCTCACCCTGAGAGGCTAACCACACCGCTCATCAGACTAGATGGCGTTTCGCGGGGAGCAGCTCACGATGGTCAGGTGCGTGACCTCTTCCGCGAGGCTACCTGGGATGAAGCTCTTGAACTCGTGTCAAAGAGGCTACTTGAAATCAAACAAACTTACGGACCAGACAGCCTCGCTTGCCTTAGCTCGGCTAAGTGCACCAATGAGGACAATTATGTGATGCAGAAATTCACCCGTGGCGTCCTAGGCACCAATAACATCGACCATTGTGCTCGCTTGTGCCATGCTTCCACCATAGTTGGTGCTCTTGCCGCTTTCGGTCAAGGCGCCATGAGCAATTCTTACGATGATTTGGAGAAGACCAACCTTTTCTTCGTCATCGGCTCCAATACCACAGAATGTCATCCGATTATTGGGTCAATAATCAAGCGAAGAGTCAGGGCTGGCGCTGCCAAGCTCATTGTAGCTGATCCTCGCTCTATTGAGCTGAGCGAATATGCTACCGTTGATTTGCATCATCAGCCAGGAACCGATGTTGCCCTATTGAATGGCTTGATGCAGGTGATTATAAGGGATGGACTTGAGGACAAAGACTTCATCCAGGAGCGCACCGAAGGCTTTGAAGAGATGCAGAGGCTGGTAAAGGAATATACTCCTGAGGTAGTGGAGGAAACAACTGGAGTCCCTCAGTCTGACATAGAGGCTGCCGCCCACCTGTTCGGAGAAGCCGACAGTGCCTGCATACTCTATGGAATGGGAATAACTCAGCATACTACGGGGACAGACAATGTAAAAAGCGTGGCAAATTTGCTTATGCTTACCGGCAATATTGGTCGTGAGGGCACCGGGTTCAGCCCGCTTCGGGGACAGAACAATGTACAGGGTGCCTGCGATATGGGAGCGCTTCCAAATGTTTACCCCGGCTACCAAAAGGTCGATGACCCTTCGGTAAAGGCTAAATTCGAGACTGCCTGGGGGTGTGAATTGAGCGACCGTCCTGGGTTGGTAGCTACTGAGGTAGCTGATGCCATCTGCAGGGGCGACCTCAAGGGGCTGTATGTTATGGGTGAGAATCCTATGTTAAGCGAACCTTACCTAGAGCATACCCAACGCGCACTTGAGCAGATTGAATTCCTGGTGGTTCAGGATATCTTCCTCTCTGAGACCGCTTGGCTGGCTGATGTCGTTTTCCCTGCGGCTGCGTTTGCTGAAAAGGATGGTACCTTCACCAATACTGAGAGACGAGTTCAGCGAATAAGACAGGCGCTCCAGCCGCCTGGAGAAGCAAAAGTCGACTGGCAGATCATTTCTGCCTTAGCAGAGAGGATGGGGAAGCCATTCGGTTTCAGGAGTGCTGCTGATGTCATGGAAGAGATCGCGTCCCTTACCCTTATCTATGGAGGCATTCACCTCGATCGCCTTGAAAAAGGTGGCTTGCAATGGCCTTGTCTTGACACCTCCCACCCGGGAACACCATTTTTGCACCAGGGTAGCTTTGCTCGAGGACGAGGCAAGCTCCATGCCGTAGACTATACCCCACCGATCGAATCAGTATCCAAGAATTATCCCTTGGTTCTCACTACCGGGCGATTACTTGAACACTGGCATACAGGCACTATGAGCCGTCGCTCCAGGGTGCTCGCTGAACTTCGACCCAATGGCGTTGCCGAAATGCATCCAGATGATGCAACTAAGCTTGGATTGCTCGAGCACGACCTCATAACGCTAACCTCAGAAAGAGGCCGATTGGAAACTACAGTCCATATTACCGAGAAATCACCCCCAGGGGTTGTTTTTATGCCCTTCCACTGGCGCGAAGCGCCAGTGAATGTTCTGACTAACAATGCTCTTGACCCAGTTGCCAAGATTCCTGAGTTCAAAGTATCTGCGATAAACGCCGTTTTGGCAGTGCTTGACAGAGCAGCACAGGATAATGCTTTCCTAGCCCGGTTGGCTGAGAATCCTGTTGAGGCTTTGAAAGAATACGAGCTGACCACTGAAGAGAGAGCCGCGATAGCAACTGGAGATATACGCAAGGTAGAGTCATGGGTGGGCAAACTGGATGAGCGACTCAAGACATGGCTGATACTGAGACTATCTCAGGAGAAATGGTAGCCGAGAGCAGGCTTGAGAACGAGTTGGCGATTTGGCTCAAAGCACTTGCCGCTGAGGAAGCGTTCCGAGATTTCTTATCACCTAAAGGTTGCGCCTATATTCATAATATGATATCTAAACTTTCGGCCTTGCGTTTTTTGGCTATGATTCCTCTTGCCACTGCTCTCAGGCAGAACTCCAAGAAAATCGGGGGCAATCTGGCACCCTTACCCGATTTCACACCAAGGGTACAAATATGCTTCCTGTAATAGTCCTCGGCTTTGATGAGCGCGACCTGGGAAATGCTTTGCGCTATCCACGAGGCTATGCACCAAGGTCTGCATTTAGCTCATGAATGATCTTTTCAACACAAACAGGGATCGCCTCTCTAACCTCGGGTGTGCATTCCTCGCTGAAGGTGCTCACATCTGTCACCTCGATGGCAAAGATGACGATTTGCCGGGGCAGAGCCAGGCCCAACCTATTGCCGAACTCAAGAGCGGTAGCGAAGTTAACATCATGAGGTGAGGCAGCGTGCCGGGTGGCATCAAACGCTTCTGGATCAAGCCGGTGAATCTGCCCCACCTTTCCACCCACGGTCTGAATGGCGTCAATGATGATGGCTCGATCGTAGCCAACCAGCAGGTCCAGCAGGCTCAGACCACCCACGCTGGTCTCCATAATTGTTATCTCTTGTTGGTCAAGCCTGTGTTCGAGTTCTGCGGCAACGCGAAGGCCTACCCCGTCATCACTTAGGATCGGGTTACCCAACCCCAGGACAAGCGTCTTCATTTCCCCACTCTTTTGCGGCATGCGCCATTGCTAGGGCCCGAGCGGCTCTCAGTGCAGATGCCGGCTCAGCCTTTTTGCCACTTCACCCTTGCTGCCCTCTTCTTCCTTGGTTGCTAGTAAACTATTCAAGTAATTCCCTTATCGTCGCTTCTACCAGTCTGGCATGTGCCGAACTAGTCCTGTGAGGTAACACCGAGCAGCTGGATGTATGCTTGACGCAGTCTTGCTGCTACTACGCGTGCTATAGCCCGCATACTCTACAGCCTATCTCAGGTATTGTCCCTTTCTATCCTGTGATTTCTCTATCTGTGTGGGTGGTGGTTGCTGGTAGAGTTGACTCACAAGCGACGCAACTTGTCCTAGCCTGTCTCCGCTGCCACTTCTTCGTGGTAGGCCATTGGCAAAAACCGGTAGGCCAGCACAACGACCAGCAAAGCATCGGCGACAAGTCCCACCGAAATAGCCAACTCCATCCAGTGAGGGAAGTAGGTAAAGCCTGGTCGCATGTCTAGAGCAAGCATGCTCGCATTGAAGCGGTTAAGCACCAAGCCAATGACGACCAGCACCGAACACCAAAACAACTGCCTCCTGCTTTGCCTCACACTGGCTAGCGAGAAGAGGACGATAGGCAGGACGACCCCCACGGTGATCTCCGCCCACCACAAGAGGTTGTGTGGGTACCCGGAGAAGAGCAGGCCCAGTTCTCCCGCCACCATCAGGTCTACCAATTTCAACAGCAGATAGAGGCCCAGGATGTAGGGAATTGCCCTGGCCAGGCCGCTCAGGACATCCAGGTCTAGCTTATGGCCGAAGGCCCGGTTGCTTAACGTCGACTCGAAGATCACCATCGCCGGCCCCACGGCCACAGCCGATGTAAGGAAGAGAATCGGCAAGATGGGTGAGTACCACAAGGCATGCAGCGTATCTGGCATCAGCAGCAACATCGACCCCAGGGAGGACTGATGTAACGTTGACAGGACAACGCCGGTGATGACCAGGGGAATCTGGATCGCCCGGATTATGCGCAGGGGAACACGCCAGTTGAAGCGCTCAAAGACAGCGGGGCTGAACTCAAGAGCTAGCACCGCCGTATATGTCATCACGCATATCGCGACCTCGAACAGAGGGGAATGGACGTTCCAGTAGATCATGGCGTGCCAGATGTACCAGGGTTGTCCAAGGTCCACCAACAGGGCAAGGACCACCAGCGTGTAGCCCAGAAACGCGGTCAGGACCGCTGGCCTGACCACGGCATGGTATTTTCTTAGGTTGAAGATGTAGACCGCCCCGGCCAGGGTGAAGCCCCCTGCTGCCAGGGCAACGCCGCAGTACAGGTCGAAGCTGATCCAGAATCCCCAGGCGCGGCCGTCGCTCAGGTTAGTGGTCGCCCCGAGCCCATTGAGGTAACGAAGGACTATCGGCACGAGACCAAGGATAACCAAGCCGCTAAGGATGGAGGTGCCGAGAGGGAGTGAACGTGTCCGTTGTATCATTTCACCTTTTCTCCTTGTTTCTCTTCGTCACCGGCTTCTGCCTGGCTTATCTTCTCCCGACGTTTGAAGAGCCAATAGAACCCGGACATAGCCGCTGCCACACCCAGGAGCACCGGCGGAACGGCACCCATGGCGCGCTCAGTATTGATGGTCACCGGCTCGGAGCGGAGGGTTGGGAACCCCAGCTTTTCAAAGGGGACGGGAGACAGATACATCCAGGATGTACCTCCTACCTCTTTTTCTCCGTAGATATGGTCTACGTATTTGTCCGGTGTGGCCGCGATGCGCCTCCTGCCCTCGGCGATGAGTTCCTCTCGGTCGCCGAATTCGAGGGCGCCAGTAGGGCACGTCGTTACGCAAGCTGGCTTGAGGCCCCCACCCTGCCGGTCAGCACAAAAGGTGCACTTGCGGATCCAGGGGATCGGCTTGTCCCACTCAAAGTTCGGCACGCCGAAGGGGCAAGCCACCATGCAGTAGCGGCACCCAATGCATTTGCGGTCGTCGTAGATTACCGGACCATCGGCTGTCTTGACTAAAGCGCCCACAATGCATGCCGTCGCACAGGCCGGATGTTCGCAGTGCATGCACTGGAGCTTGGCAAAGACCCACTGGAACTTGCCGTCATGTTCCAATTCCGTAAAATGTATTTTGGTAAAAGTGTAGGCGGACATTTTGGGCGGGTTCTCATAAGTCCCCTGATTGGTGGTGACCTCCGCCGGCAGCTCATTCCACTGCTTGCAGGCCACCTGACAGGCTCGGCATCCTATGCATTTGGTAGCGTCGTACAGTACCGCTTTAGCCATCTTGTGCCCTCCTCACATTGCATAGGAAGGTTTTGTATTCCGGGATGGTTGTATTGGCATCACCAACATGGGGAGTAAGGATATTACCGCTGTCACCTTTGGCCATTCCACTGTATCCCCAGTGCCAGATTATGCCTATATGTTGAACAGTCTTCCCACCCACTTGTAGTGGTTGGAAGCGTTTGCTGACTACAGCTACTGCCTTAATCTCTCCACGTGCCCCGCTGACTATCACCTTATCACCACTTTTGATACCCTTTTCTACAGCCAGTTCATCGCCCATTTCCACGTACATCTCCGGCATGAGCTCCACCAGCCAAGGAAGACTCCTGGTCATGATGCCAGTCTGCCAGTGCTCGGTGCAGCGGTAGGTAGTGCCTACGTAAGGGTATTGGTCAGGCGTGCCCCGCTTATTCATGTAAGTCCCGATAAAAGCACAGGGATTATTGTTGGTTCCCGACATCAAGTTTCTGTCCACTGGGCTCTCCCAGGGTTCGTACACCTCAGGTAAAGGTCCATCTGCTAGGCCGTAACCCCAGAGACGCGCTACGCCTTCAGGCTTCATGATAAAGGGGAAGTACTTTGCCCCCGCCTCAGCCTGGTTTATAGGCGGCCAGCCTCCATCGGGAACATCACCCTGCCACTTGCTCGTGGGATTATAGTTGAGAATGACGGGGTGTTCGCCATCCCAAGGTACCCCATCCGGGTCAACAGATGCCCGGTTATAGATAATTCGCCGGTTGACCGGCCAGCACCAGGCCCAGTTGGAATACAGCCCGATTTGCTTGGAATGCGCATCTACCGGGTCGCGTTTCTTCGCTTTGTTGCCGTCAGTTTCGCTGTACATGTTACAGTACAGCCAGTTGCCAGAAGAGGTTGTGCCATCCTCCTTGAGCGCGCCGAAGCTCGCTACTAGTTTACCAGTGGTGAGATCGTAGCCATTGATCTCTTTCGCCACCGCGTCGGCAGTAATGTGTGCCCCGTAATTCCAATCCAGATTGGTAATGGCTTCACGCTGAGGAGCAGCGCCGTCTACCCTGTAAAGCTCCTTCAGCTTCAGCATCATGAGGTTCATAATCTCCAGGTCAGGCATACCCTCTCCCAGTGGTTCCACTGCCTTGTAGCGCCACTGTACCCAGCGGCCGCTATTGCTTATGCTCCCCTCCTTTTCATAGGAACAAGCTGCAGGGAGCAGAAACACCTCAGTCTCGATGGCAGACGAATTTACCCCGGGTCTCTTCCAGAACTCTGCTGTCTCATTCATCCATATGTCGGCCATAACGAGCCAGTCCAGGTTTCCCAAGGCCTGACGCTCCCCATTGGAGTTAGGGCCGCCTGCTGCAGGATTTTGCCCCCAGACCCAGAGCCCCTTGATTTTGCCTTGGCCCATTGCTTCGAACATCCCGATGTGAGTGTAATTCACGCTGGGGTCACACTTAGGTAGATAATCAAAGCAAAAGTCTTTCCCCTTGGTTGCGGCATCACCATACCAAGCCTTAAGCA
>JACNFS010000004.1 GCA_014384515.1 Dehalococcoidia bacterium
GTCCGGCCTCTTTCGTCAGCCTGTCCCTCTGCGAGAGTATGAACGCTACCGCAAATTCCAGAGGAATGACCTTGCGCCCCTGGACTTCAAGCGGCTCCTCGTCTGTAACGCCCAGCCTCACCATTCCCTTTATGAGTTCTGCATAAGCAGGTGGTAACACAAGCCCAAGGTTAGTGACTCTCTTCACACCTTTTAGATACTTTGGCAGAGTTATCGTTTCCGGGTGCGGATAGGCATAGACATTGTATGTGCCCACATCACGAAACTCAGTTTCTTCTTCCAAAGCTCTTCCGCTATCCTCAAACAGTCCAACCGTCGTAAACTTGCCATCAAGGAACATGGGTATATCCATTTTCATGGAGTGGATTCGGTGCTTGACTACAGCCGGCCCTTCTATCTTCTCGCCTCCGTGAGCATGGTATATGTCAACCGACTCAACCTGGTCAAGCAGAGAATCGGCACAGAACCTGACCAAGACATTCGCTATCCCTGGAGAACTTCCCATCCCAATTAATGCTGAAATGCCGGCCTTCTTTGCGTCCTCGTCCATGCCGAGAAGTTCCTCGGTGGCATCAAAATCGTCACAGACATCAACATAGTCAATCTTGGATTCTATCACTGCCTTCATTATGATAGGCCCATATTTGTAGAAAGGTCCGACACAGTTCAGGACAACCGACGAGCCGGCAATCGCGCTTCTTGTGCTCTGGGGATTCTCGGCATCGAGTTCGACGGCTGAGACGTTACTTTCCCCCAGCGACATGACCAACTCTGTTGCCTTCTCGATATCGATGTCAGCGACTGTGATTTCGGAGAATACTCCGCTTGAAGCAAGGACCTGTGTGGCTATGCTTCCAACAGCTCCACACCCTCCCAGAACAGTAACCTTAGACATCTCGCCCTCCTTTATGGCTACACTCCAAAGCTGCTAAATGGGTCGACCCATTCTTTGAGTGCGGTCGCCAGCTCTGAATGCTCTTTAGCATACTCTTCAACGGGAATACCTTGCATTGCAGCATCAATCGCCTGGCGGAATGCCTTCCCACCAGCGACCGGGCCTTGAGGATGAGCATGAATGCCCCCGCCCGAACCTATCACGATATCACTGCCAAGGTCTGCTATCGCTTGCGCCACCATAGTTGGCGTAAGTCCACCAGACGCCATGGGGAAGGTCGGTTTCAGATGATACAATGGGAAGGTCAGGTTCTTTGCGGCATTTTGGAATTTATCACCTATCACGGGAGCCTTCCCGTATGGAGCCGGGATGACAACCACATCAGCCCCGGCGAGACGAGGCAGTTTGCCCAACACAAGATGAGAACTCAGGCCGTGGTAGGGCGACATATACATAGCACCGGCGACATCCATGTGGGCCAACATAGGAACGTTTATGTTCGGGTCCTCTGTTATCGCCTGCATCACGGGTAATCCAACAGCAAGATAGTTTATCATCAGTGCATTGCATCCTAACTCTACTGCGCGTTTTGCGTTTTCAAACACCTTCGGCACTTTGTCCGATATGTTGACAGTGTACAAAGTGCGTTCGCCCGTCTCCTCATAGACTTGCTTCTCAATCTCCATGTAGCGTTTGACACGTCCCTCAACAGAATTGAACGAAGCGTCGGCTATCAATTCATCATCCTTAATAATGTCACAGCCACCCAGTGCCGCTTTCCTGAACAGCTCGGCTCCGACCTCCAGAGTATAACCCGTGCACGGTTTTATCATGTTGTTCAGCAGCGGTCGCTTGGGGATACCGAGGATTTCTCTGACTCCGGCAATGCCGAATTTCGGTCCCTTGAAACCAGCGACGTATTTCTCCGGGAAACGGACGTCCAGAAGCTTGATGTTCCCGCCCATCGAGATGTTACCCACTACTGCTGTTAATAGCATGGGTATTTGTTCGCCTATGTTAACCTCCGGGAAAGCTATCTGGATAAACCAATTCCTGGTTTCCACCGAGCGGGGTACACCAAACTCATAATCCGGCATCTCGTACACGCCGATGACTTTAGCAATATGCTGGCAACGCACCTCCGGAGTCTCACCGGGAACCGCCACCCACGTACCGGTGCTCTGCTCAACAGCAAGCGCCAAAGATAGCTTGGGAATAGGGATTTCCGCCGGGAAAGAAGCTAAGTAGGTAGCAATAAGATATTCATCATAGTCCACTCCGTCTGGCAGTGCTAAGGGAAGACCCAAGATTTCCTCTGTATTCATTTAGACACCTCCTTTACAGGTTTGCTTCATCAAATCTCTTCCTATTGAGCCTGCTATAGAAACCCCGCAGGTTGCTATACACCTCCTGGTATGAATGAAACAGACAATCGTAAATCTCCCGATTCTTCTCTTGCGGCTCAAAGGCCCTCTCTACTTTCACCACCTTCTTTAGAGATTCGAAATCTGGATATAGGCCTAGACCAACTGCTGCTACCAGCGCAGCACCCACCGCTCCCGCGTCCTGGGGCTCACACACAGTTTCAACCTTTCTATGCGTGACATCCGCCAGAATCTGCATCCAGGGTTCACCTTTCGCTCCCCCGCCTATGACTCTCAGGTGTGGAAGGGGAAACTTGAAGTCGTTCTCTACGATCTCCACAATCCACCTGATATTGTAAGCCACTCCTT
>JACNFS010000197.1 GCA_014384515.1 Dehalococcoidia bacterium
AAAGCTGTTGATGCTGTGTTCCATGTCGACCCACCATCAGTAGCTAAGAAGATAAGACAACTATTTTATGCAGCTCACATGTGCCATTCCCATATCGCTCACTTCTATGTCCTGGCAGCCCCCGATTTTGTGCTGGGACCCACTGCTGATCCGGCAGAAAGAAACATATTAGGCCTCATTGCCAAGGTTGGACTGGAAACGGGTACAGAGGTTATTAAGCATCGGGCTTATGCCCAGGATATTCAGGCAGTTATTGGCGGCAAGGCGACTCATGCAGTGTGTGGCTTACCCGGTGGCGTTAGCAAGGCAATTAGTGAAGATGAGCGCTACGACTTCGAGGAAAAAGCCAAATCTATGGTGGAATTCGGCAAACTATCACTGAAGATTTTTGATGATGTAGTTCTTAAGAATAAGGAGTATGTCGACCTTATCTTAAGCGATATGTATACCATGAAGAGCTATTACATGGGGTTGGTTGATGCCAACAACAAAGTGAATTTCTATGAAGGCGATGTCCGAATAGTCGACTCTGATGGAAAAGAATTTGCCAAGTTTAAGCCAGCCGATTACCTCGATTACATCTCTGAGCATGTCGAGCCATGGACCTATCTCAAGTTTCCTTTCTTAAAGAGCATTGGTTGGAAGGGGTTGGTTGAGGGTAAGGACAGCGGCGTCTATCGAGTAGCGCCTCTGGCTCGGCTTAATGCTGCTGAGGGCATGGCAACGCCATTGGCTCAGGCTGAATATGAAAGGATGTATCAAACCCTGGGTGGCAAGCCAGTGCATCATACCTTGGCTATGCACTGGGCGCGGTTGATTGAGATTCAATATGCCGCCGAGGAAATGCTCAAGCTGTGCCAGGACCCGGAAATCACTGATCCTAACGTCCGCACTATCCCAACAGCGACTCCGGATGAAGGCGTTGGTATTATAGAGGCTCCACGGGGCACTCTTATCCATCACTATCAAACTGATGAGCATGGTATGACCAAGAAAGTGAATTTGATTGTGGCTACCGGCAACAACCATGCTGCCATGTGTATGTCTATCAAGAAGGTGGCTCAGGCTATGATTCAGAAGGGCAAAGAGGCGACTGAGGGTATCCTGAATATGGTTGAGATGGCCTACCGAGCCTATGACCCTTGCATTGCTTGTGCTACACACGCGCTACCGGGACAGCTACCATTGGAAGTGGTTATTTATGATGCCGAGGGCAACGAGGTTAGAAGGCTAAGCCAGCATTTGTCACGATAAGCCTTGCCTAGACTGAAGTGAGACAAAAGGCTGAACTCGGCTCTGTCGCTAATCTTATGTTAAGAGCCTTCGCACCGCTTCTTTAGAAGAGGGTTTCCACCGTAACGCCTCATGATGTATTCAGCGTGGTCTATTCCTACGACATAGATGCCGATACGGAGCACGTTATAACCCAGCAGTATCCAAGATTGCTGACACTCTGGACTCCCAACCTGCGGCCGTAATGTGAATTCCTTGGCACACATCTTTCATTTCATTAATTAGACGAGCGGCTATTTCGACACTCTTTTCGGGTTTCTTTTCGGCTTGGTCCATCTCATCAATGAGCGCATCAGGAATATACATACCAGCAACGTTCCTGTTCATAAATCGAGCCATGGAAGCCGACTTGAGTAGCCCTATACCGGCCAGCACTGGCACACCGAACTTCTTAGCCTCTTGCATAAACGTTTCGAACTTCTTGGGATCGTAAATGGCCTGAGTTTGAAAAAATTGCGCCCCGGCTTCAACCTTCTTTTGCATTTTGCTGAGCCCTGGTTCCATGGAGTCAGCCCCTAGCGTAACACACGCCCCGAGGAAGAAGCGAGGAACACCCCTTAGCTCCCTACCAGCCAAATCTTTGCCTTGCTCCAATCCACGGGCAGCTTGGAGTAGGGAAACAGAATCATCGAGATCAAAGATAGGCTTAGCTTGCTGTCGGTGGTCACCCAAATCGATATCATCACCGGTGAGGCAAAGGATATTCTCAATACCAAGAACATAAGCGCTAAGCAAGTCAGATTGTAGGGCGATTCGGTTACGGTCACGGCAGGTCATATGCAATACTGACTCTATGCCTTTTTGTTTAAGCAGACAGCAACCAGCCAACGAGCCCAATCTCATCACAGCGCTTTGCTGATCGCTGACATTAACTGCATCAACCCTGTCCTGCAATAGTCCAGCACTATTCAGAAATTCACTCACATCCACGCCTTTAGCTGGATCAATCTGAGCAGTGACCGCGAACCTACCACTTTCAAGCACTTCACGTAGACTCATTTTGTGACAAACCTCCTTCAAGTGTAACCAAACCCACCCACCCCATAGATTAAGCCAACAAACTCAGTAGATTATAAATCTACAACTTTGGTTTTTCAAGCAGCATTAGTGAAAAACCAGTAAATTGGCGGCCAGATTCAACGGTAATCGAAGGACAGGATATCTAAGAGGGAACCCTTATCCGAATCCTTCTTAGGCCGAGGTGGTGAGTAGCTTAACTTGCCAGACCAAATTTAGACTGGCTACCCCTCCTGGTGCCAAACTGAAGGGTAGCAGAAGGAGCAGGCAACTTGCTTGATACAGCCTTTCTATGCCACCCTCGGAGTTG
>JACNFS010000003.1 GCA_014384515.1 Dehalococcoidia bacterium
CCTGTCTGAGAAATTTCTTCAACGCTGCACTCGCTAAGGCATCAGCTTCAGCGTTTTCCCCTCGTCTGACATGAACAATAGATAAGTTCGCAAACCTCTTTAACAGTCCAGCAGCTTCAGTGTATAGTGGTAACAGGAAAGGGCTCTTTACTCTGTAACTGCCGGCCAATTGCTTAACTACTAATTCCGAATCGAGACACAGGGTAACTCCGGCTGGCTTGAATCTGATAGCCGCTTTCAAAGCGGCAATAAGCGCCCGATACTCAGCTTGATTATTAGTGCCCTGACCAATATACTCAGAGATTCTGACCAATTCTCTTTGCTGTTCGTCCCTGATAATAGCTCCGATAGCTGCCGGTCCAGGATTACCCCAGCAAGCTCCATCGGCATAGATTGACAGCCACATCCTCGATTCTTGAAAAGACCCTAGCCCAGGTAGAGTATCCTACCGCAGGTACTGCACTGGACTAGATTTCCAGCCCTGGCTCGCTGCCACTCGCTGACCGGCAGGTTAAGGCGGCATCCCTGGCACCTCCCCTGCTCCACCTTGACCACAGCTTGTCCCTTTTTGGCCCTTATCCCCTCATAAAGCTCGATTGCCTGCTGGGCAATTTCAGAGGCCAATGACTCTCGTTTCTGGCCTAGCTCCGAGAGCTGACTTTCCGTTTCAACTTGCCTTTGAGCCAAGATCCCTTGTTCTTGTTGCCACTCCCCTTCTAGCTTCCTAAGTCGCTCAGTGTTCAGCTTTATTCTATCTTGCGTCGCCTCTGCCTCTGTCATTAAGTCCAACACCTTGTCTTCCTTCTGTCTCAAGTTGGTCTTGAAATTCCCCATCTCGTGCTCAAGGGGAAGTAACTCTTTAGGATTCTTTACTTTACCACCGTAAAGCTTCTCGTTTATCTGTGCGATGCTACTTCGTAGGTCTTCCATCTGCCACTCCACGTCCCGTTGCTGTTTCTCGATCTCAGCTAAGCATTGCCCCTCAGACAGAAGCTCAGCCCTAGCTTTAAGCAAAGCTTCGCTTTCACCCAACTGCCGACTGATTCTATCTAGAGCCTCTTGTTTCTCCTGAATTTCCAGGTCAACTTGCTGTAATTCATAGAGTCTCTTGGCTAAGGTCATGACCAAACTCATTCTACGGGAGAAGTATAAGGTCTGTCAAAGACAAGTAACCTACGAGAGCGCTTAGACACCTTACCTGCAGTTCCAAGTACAGCAAGGAATCCGGAGACCCTTCTCCATTGCTCAGGGTGACAAGCAAGTAACCTGGGGACCCGATTAGTGGTGGTAATCAAGGATTGTGACTTGGGTGCTGGTCGGCAGAGTTGACCTGTTAATCGAAAGCTTAGGCTGGGAGACCATTTCCTTTATACCCAATTCCGTCAAGAACCTGTCTACGGGTTGAAGATCTCTGACCTCTGCTGACGTCTTGTAGTGCATGGGGATAACAATCTTAGGAGACAGGTGCCTTACTATCTCAGCAGCTGTTGAGCCAGCTATGGTGGACACACCACCCACGGGCAAAAACAACACGTCGACATCACCTATAGCCTCCATCAGTTGAGACGCAGGCAAATGGCCGAGATCGCCCATATGACACAATGTCATCCCATCCATTTCCAGAACATAAACGGTGTTCCTGCCCAGTTTGTTCCCTTGCTCAGAATCGTGAAAAGTGGCAATGCCAGTAATAAAGATGCCTTTCAGTTCGTACTCACCGGGGCCTCTAATCTCTTTGAATTCGCTGGTGATAGCTTCGCTATAGGAGTGACCAGGATGAAAATGGCTCAGGGTCACTATGTCAGCTTGTAGCTTACCTAAGGTATAACCCAAACTTGGGTGGCATGGGTCAGTGATAACGATGGCATCCTTTCCCTTAATACGAAAGCAAGAATGGCCTAGCCAAGTGATTTCCAAACCAATGACCTCAAAGAAAGCCTACGCTAAACAGGTGACGTTCTCAACCCTTCAGTCGTTGAAGAAGCAACCATCCTGAAGGCAAAACTAAAGCCGCTGCGGCTATCTTTACCAAATCACCAATGATAAAAGGATAAAGCCCGGCCTGGAGCACAGTGCCCTCGGGAACAAAATGAGCTAGCCAAGGCAGTCCGAAGACATAAATGACGATACTGCCGGCAAACATGGCTGGGATTGCCGTCCATACATGTCGGTCCCAACCCCTCTCGGCCAACCAACCGACAACAAAGGCAGCTGCCACAAAACCTATTAAATAACCCCCCGTAGGTCCAGCCAAGCGAGCAATGCCTAGAGAACCACCTAGTGCAAACCAATATGGAATCCCCGTGGCCCCTACGGCCAAGTAGCTGAGCTGGCTCAGTGCTCCACGCCGGCTACCCAGAAGAGCGCCAGCCAAAAGAACACCAAAAGTCTGTCCTGTGACAGGTACCACACCTACCCAAAAGCTTATTTGAGCACATATGGCAGTTAGGCAAGCGAAGCCGATTACTAAGGCTGCATCCCAAAGAAAACCTGTCCTGGGGATAGCAACATCCATAAACGTGAGCCGAGCAGTTGACGTTTTCATGCTAGTCACTCCTTTCCTGTTACTGACAACCGAACCCAAAGTATAGCAGTGAAGCACCAAAAGGTCAATGGCC
>JACNFS010000102.1 GCA_014384515.1 Dehalococcoidia bacterium
TTGCCGGGCTGGCTTTCAGTGTAGGTGCTGGCTCAGCCTTCTCACCACTTCCCCCTTGCTATCATAGATGACTACCTCGAGAGGGGTTTGCCCTGGCAGCGTGTGTGTTGCACAAGCCATGCAGGGGTCATAAGCCCGATAAGCCATCTCAACCATATTGAGGATACCTTCTGTTGCTTCCTTGCCCTTCTGAATCACGGCCTGGGCAACTTTCTTGATAGACATGCACATTGCAGCGTTGTTGTTGCCGGTGGCCACAATCAAGTTCACCTTCTTGGTCATACCATGCTCATCGGTCTGATAATGATGGAACAAAGTGCCTCTAGGTGCCTCTATTATGCCGACTCCTTCATCTGGAGTTGCCGTAGGGATAGTACGAACATTGGGGTCGGTGATTTCTGGGTCTTGGCACAGCTCAAGCATTCTTTCTGCGGCATACTGGGTCTCGATCAGTCTTGCCCAATGCATGGCCAAAGTCTGATGTGCCGGCTTACCACCCAGAGTCTGATACATCCTCTCATATTCAGCCTGAGCCAGCGGCGTTGCCATACCATCGGCAGCGTTAAGCCGAGCTAGGGGTGCCACCCGATAGACACCGCTATCCTTGCCTTCGACCAGCCCTTTCCAACCAATCTTCCTCAAGAAGGGGAACTTAAGGTAAGTCCACGTCTCAACATGCTCAGCCACGTGGTCGAGGTAGTCAGCCGGCTTGAACTTGACGAATTCCTTCCCATCGGGGTCCACAACTCGCACATCGCCATCGTAGAAGTTCACTTTGTTGTTGGCGTCGACCAGGCCCATATAGTAGCTCTTCATGGTATACATATCGCTTAGGATAAGGTCAACATACTCTTTGTTCTGCAGAACGACATCGTCAAAAATCTTCAATGATAGCTTGCCGAATTCCACCATAGATTTGGATTTTTCCTCAAAATCACGGCGCTCATCTTCCGTAATTGCCTTGCTGACGCCGCCAGGCAAGCCACACACCGGGTGCGTTGCCTTGCCGCCGATAACTGCCTGGATGTCCTGGGCATAGGCCCGATGCTTGATAACCTCGGTGCCGGTCTCCAGCCCAACCTTGGCAATAAGACCTAATATGTTTCTTTCTGCAGGGTCAGCAGTGGGGCCGAGGACAAAATCTGGAGCCGCTAAGGCGTAGAAGTGAGCGATGTGGGAATGACACATATGAGCGGAGTAGAACAGTTCTCTTATCTTCTTGGCTACTGGCGGTGGGTCAACATGAAAGACAGCATCAACAGCTTTAGCTGATGCCATGTGATGAGCTGAGGGGCAAACGCCACAGATTCTAGGAGTAATGCGAGGGAGTTCTTCTACCGGTCTACCCTCGCAGAACTTCTCGAAGCCACGAAGCTCAGGTATTCTCAGATAGGCGTTCTTCACATTGCCGTCATCATCAAGAAAGATGTCTATTCTCCCATGACCTTCAAGCCGAGTGAACGGGTCGATGACAATTCGCTTCATAGTGCTTCCTCCTAGGTTACATTCGCCTTCGGTTCATCATTGCGGTGGGCAGACCAAACCGGTAAAAAGTGCCTGCCGGGTCAGCTATCTCATCAGTCATTCGGGCAATATCTTCATCCTCCGTGACATCAAGAATGGAGGCTAAGGCGCTGAGCATGTGAGCCCCCTGGTCAGTAACTCCAGGCGGCGGCCCGAAGCAACCGCGGCATGGCATATTAGCGGCAATGCATCGAGCTTCACAGCCTCCGCGTGTCGCCGGCCCCATACAGATTATCCCTTGTTCCAGAAGGCATTTTTCAGGGTCAGGGATAATCTCATGGGGACGATAAATCTTGGTGATCTTCTTCTCTTCCTTTGTCCTGGGGCACTCGTCACATAGCGCCTTGTCTGATCCGAATACTGTACCTACTGGTGGCAATTGCCCAGTAGCCAAAGCATCCACAACTTGGGAGATGATAGGGACGGTGGGAGGACAACCCGGGATATAATACTCAACATCAACCACTTGGTCCAATGCTTTCACAGTATCATAGAATTCGGGTAGCTCTAACTCGCCTTCAGCGACCTTGGTCATAGTCTGAGGCAGTGTCTTGTCGGGATTGTCACAGCTCTGTGCCTCAATAAAAGCCCGCTCGAAGGTCTCGGCACGGTTAGTGAAGTTGGACAGCCCCGGTATTCCTCCAAGATGGGCGCAGGAGCCAAAAGCAACCATTGCCTTGGATTTGGCGCGGAGCAACTCAGCCATCTCCTCCTGCTCTGAAGTCCTGACCGCTCCATTGAATAAGCAAACGTCAATAGATTTGTCTTCCATCGCCTCGACATGATGTCGTTTGAAGTCGAGGGCTATCGGCCAGAAGACAATATCAGCTATTTCAGCCACCTGGAGAATCTTCTCGTTTATATCCAAAATAGCGACGTCACAACCACCACAACTAGCCGACCAGTAAATCGCCAAATTGAGTTTAGCCATGTTTTTCCTCCCCAGAGTTCTTGCTGAAGGGGCCTAGAGCTCTAACCTTCTCGGTCATGTCGTCTATTATCGACACAAAGCGGTCGCCTTCGGATGCTGATACCCAGTCGAGGCGGACGCGCTCATCTTCAACCCCTAATTGAGCCA
>JACNFS010000002.1 GCA_014384515.1 Dehalococcoidia bacterium
AGATAACGTCACCTGGATTCCCCCTGACAGCATTGGTGATTATACCATCGAGGTTACAGTAACCGATGGGCAAGGCGGTGAGGCTGTGGATTCCGTAACCATTGCTGTGGCACTCAAGCTCAACCAGCCCCCAATCATCATCAGCCTAACAGCAGAGAAAGAACAAGTCACCGAGTATATGACAACGACTATTGAGTGCATTGCCCAGGACCCGGACGGCGATGAATTGAGTTTTGCCTGGGCAACTACAGATGGCACAGTCATTGGGGAAGGAGCTACGGCCAAATGGACTGCCCCTGGCCGTCCTGGGGATAATGCAGTCATAGTTACGGTAACTGATGGCAGAGGTGGTGAAGCTGTAGCCTCTGTGTATCTTAAAGTGCCGTGCGATTCCTGCGAGCGATGATTTAAGAGCAATTCCAGTAACCCTCAGCAGAGGTCAGAGGGAGGCAATTCTCACCTTGTAGCAGAGCCCTATCTCGTTTCCTCCACTGACGATTACACCAACTACGCCGCTTACAGAGGAGAAATCTAGGCAATTACGGCGCGGGAGCTTCACCGAGGAGTTTAGCGTAAGTCAACACCTTGCGGATTACGGTCTTCAAAACGGTAGTCTGGAGTTCCACATCCATGAAGTCAAATTTGGTACTCTCCAACGTCTCAGCGGCAACTCTTTCCACTGTCTCATCAAAATCGCCTGTCCGCTGATACAGCTCAATAATACGGTTCTTGAATTCATCTGTTTGCCGTAAGCCCCCACGTAGAACCTCCCTTGCCTGGTCACCGATGACTACACCGTAATGCTCAAAGGCGCATATTTCAACTTCACAACCAGCCAGCCTCTCCAGTGATTCCTGGTACATAGAGAAGTCATACTGGGCTCCCGGGAAAAAGAACTCACTTGCGTCTTCTGTCGGAGGCGGGGCAGCATCCGAAGGGAACAAGGCCTTTAACTTCGGAACATACACTGCAATGCAGCATTGGGTATGGCCTGGCACCTCCATGAAATGGACTTCGATGCCATCGCCAAGGTCTATACTATCGCCTTCTGCGACGACGCGGTCAACACGAATCCCATCAAATTTCAAATTCAATCTCTCATACTCACTCTGGAGCGCTAGCCTGTCAATCATTTGTTTATTGGCAGCGGCAATGAAATTAACCGCCTTTTCCTTGGCGAACACCTCCGCAGAATATGCCGAGGCAAGTATCTGTATGTGCGGAAACTTCCTCTTCAGATAGGGTACAGCCCCGCAGTGGTCAAAGTGGGAGTGAAGAATCACCAGATACCTAAGCCTGTCAGGCTCGAAGTCCGTTACCGAAAACTGTTCTTCCAAGGATGGCACTGTCCAGCTCATACCACCACCAATAATCATAGCCTCTTTACCCCTAAGCAAGTATAGGCAATTCTCATGTGTCCCTAGAAAATCCAACCTGTCAATGACTTTGCCCGGGTCTCTAATCCACATATCAATTCCTTACTGTTGCTGGGAACTTCAGTAGTTCGTTACTCCGACGGGAACTCATATGGTACCATTGCACAAGCTCCTGAAACAAGTTCGCGATTTGACACACTTAGTGGAAAGGTGATAGAACAACCTGCATTCTCATTCTGGTCACTTATACCAAGCCTTTATGGCTTAGCTTCGTGGAAAATTGGACTACGAGAGAAAGGAGATTGAAATGAGTCTAGAAGGAAGAGTTGCCATAGTCACCGGTGGCTCCAGGGGCATCGGGAGCGGGATTAGCCTGGCTCTGGCCAAAGCTGGGGCCAATGTCGTCATATGCTTTAGGCGCGACGAAGCCGCAGCCAAGGACACGGTTATCCAAATAGAGGCAATGGGAAGCAAAGCCTTGGCCTTTCAAGCCGATGTCTCCGATAGCGGTAAGGTTAGGGAGCTAGTTGCTAAGACGGTTGAGACCTTCGGAAAGATAGACATTTTGGTCAATAATGCTGGCATTGCGTCAAGGGGAAACTATATTGGTGACACCGACGTCAATGAAGCGCATCGGGTGATGAATGTCCACGTTTTTGGAGCCTTTCATTTCGTTCAGTCAGTGCTGCCTTTTATGCGGAAACAGGAGCGCGGCGACATCCACTTTATCTCTTCGGTGGCTGCGGTTCAGTGCCAGCCCGGGCATGCCCCCTACGCCATGGCGAAAGCATCTTTGGAAGCCATGGCCAAGGTTCTGGCCAAGGAAGAACTACCCAACAATATTCGGGTCAACGTTGTCGCCTTGGGACTAGTGGAGACGGAGATGGGAAGTCGCCTGGTGAAGGCGACCACCGGCCAACAAATCGAGGACATACATCATAGGATGCCCTTTGGACGTATCTGTCAACCGGCTGACGTGGGTAATCTCTGCGCGTTTCTCTGCTCCGACGAAGGGGGCTACATTTCTGGTCATGTCATCTACCTGGATGGTGGCATATGGCAGCCCATAACATAAGATTCAGAGTGACTTTTCCGGCTCATCGCCCCAGGTACTGAGAAGACAAATTGGGATTCTCCGCAAAGAAATAGCCTATTCTTATATAAAGGCGCCTTTATCTGGTACAATATTGGAGCAGGTTCTCC
>JACNFS010000018.1 GCA_014384515.1 Dehalococcoidia bacterium
TTTCCATGCTCAGCCCAACGCCTGCCCCAAGTGTGGACCGACGCTGGAGTTACTTAATGCCAGAGGAAACCGTGCGGCCAGCTCTGATGCCATTGCCGCTGCCAGCCAGTTCCTTGGAGAGGGGAAGACTGTGGCTATCAAAGGTCTAGGCGGCTTCCTCCTGGCTTGTGATGCCACTAGTGAGAAGGCTGTTGCACTCTTGCGCCAAAGAAAGAGACGTCCTTTCAAACCTTTAGCTATAATGGTCGCCGACATGGATGAAGCCAAAAGGCACTGCTGCATATCTGAAAAGGAAGAAGAGTTACTTACCTCATCGGAGAACCCTATTGTGTTGGCGTGGTGGAAACCAGAGTCTACAGTGTGCCAGGCAGTAGCCCCAAATCTGAAATACCTTGGGGTGATGCTCCCTTATACCCCGCTGCATCACATTCTGCTCAAGCAAATAGGGCTGCCGTTAGTGATGACCAGCGGTAATCTCAGCGAAGAGCCGATTGCCAAGGACAATGATGAAGCTATCAGACGGCTTTCGGGGATTGCCGATTATTTTCTGGTTCATAACCGTGATATATATGCCAGGTATGACGATAGTGTGACTGTCGTCGAAAGAGGCGAAGTCCAGCTCGCTCGGCGGGCACGAGGTTACGCCCCCTATCCTGTTCACCTGACTTTCAAAGCCAGGCAGGTGCTCGGCTGTGGTGCTGAGATGAAAAACACCTTTTGTCTGACCAAAGACAATTACGCCTTCATAAGTCAGCACATCGGCGATATGGAAAATCTGGAGACTGTCGAGCACTTCGAGAATACTATTGGCCTATATAGGAAGTTGTTCCGTATTGAGCCTGAAGTCGTTGCTCACGACCTCCATCCAGAATACCTCTCCACCAAGTATGCCCTCGAGTTAGCTAACCAATCCGGTGATATTAAGCTTGTCCCGGTTCAGCACCATCATGCCCACATAGTTAGCTGCATGGCAGACAACAAAGTTGAGGCTCCGGTTATCGGCATAGCTTTGGATGGCACCGGTTATGGCAGCGATGGGCATATCTGGGGAGGAGAATTCTTGGTCGTTGACTACAAAGGTTTCAAAAGGATGGGGCATCTTGAGTATTTACCTTTGCCCGGGGGAGATGCAGCCACAAAAAGGCCGTACCGAATCGCTATTGGTTATCTTCTCAAGCTGCTAGGAGAGGCCTCTATTACCTCTGAATTAGTTTTCTTAAAGCAAATCGACGCTATTGAAATTGAGCTTATCAAGCGGCAACTTCAGGCTGGGCTTAACTCGCCGTTGACTTCGAGCATGGGGCGTCTCTTTGATGCTGTATCAGCCATGACAGGGGTTAGGGGCGAGATAGATTATGAAGGTCAGGCGGCTGTTGAGCTTGAAATGATAGCTTATGATGATAGCGGTAAGGTTGGTAATGACGGCTATCCCTATTACATTATCGAGCATAATGGGATGAGTATTATTCAATTGAAAGAGCTACTTTCAGCTATAGTCGAAGATTTGCATCAAGGTGTTCCTAAAGCCACAATATCAGCCAAGTTCCACAATACTGTAGCCCGAATGGTGTGTGAGATGTGTCAATTGATGGCCAAAAGCACGGGAATCAATCAAGTAGCTTTGAGCGGTGGTGTGTTTCAAAATCGGCTACTATTGAGGAAAGTCATGTCTTTGCTTGAATCCGCCGGCTTCTCGGTGCTAACCCACAAACAGGTACCGTGCAATGACGGTGGTATTTCCTTAGGTCAAGGTGTCATCGCCAATTTCAGTTGAAAGGAAGAACCATGTGTCTGGCTGTTCCAGTACAAGTGGTGTCAATAGAAGGCAGTGAAGCCGAAGTGGAAATAGGCGGTGTAAGTCGCCGAGTCAGCATCATGCTTACCCCGGAGGTTAAGGTCGGCGATTATGTCTTACTCCATACCGGCTACGCCATAAACGTTATTGACGAGGCCGAAGCTCAAGAAACGTTGAAATTGCTGGAAGAGATGATAGCTTTGAGTGATGATGCGTAAGGGATTAAACAGTCCTCCCTGTCGAATTGCTGAATCATCCACTGTTGTGGACCCGGGTGGGAGCGTTAGGAAATGCAGTCCATAGCCTTGCGAGCTTGAACACAAGAGCGAAGTGAACTGGATGACACAGGTTCTGGGCACGGTTATGGTTCCAGAAAGCGAATAGGAGTTGAATGACGACGTCAAATGCAAAGCTGCCAGAGATTGTTCAGCAACTTATTTCCGTCATTGCGAGCGAAGCGTGGCAATCTCTGAGATTGCTTCGGGGCTTATGCTCCTCGCAATGACAAAATAGAAGACCTCAAACCCCTGCCAAATTGGTTGAAGTTTTGTACCAAAGTCAGTATAATACCCATGAATCATAAATAAGGAGACCGTGTTTCAATGGCTACTCGCATCGTTACAGTAAGTGAGCTCAAAGTCAAACTCGGTGCCCTGATGGCTGAACTGGAGGGGCAAGGGATACCTTTGTACATTACGCAGTATGGAAAGCCGAAAGCTGTGCTGGCGCGTTATGATGAATATGAAACCCTGCTCAAGAAGGTCGAGGACT
>JACNFS010000204.1 GCA_014384515.1 Dehalococcoidia bacterium
GGCTGATGGTGGGGGTGTTTGGGGCGTTTCTGGTGGAGTATTTTGAGGGATGGGGGGAAGAGGAGGAAATAGACGATGGAAGCAGAATCACCCCTTGAATTAAACGTTCACCAGCAACAACCAGGGATAAAGACGTTCGCCTTCTATGCCGGGCCGAAAATCCCCGAAGGGCTGGTGGTCATCCTATGACTCGTCTCTTATTTCACGCAAAATTCACGCAAGTTTTACGCCAATTTCATGCACGAATAGATCAAATGATGGTATACTTCTAGATGCAAGGTGAGGAATAGCCCGTGTGAGGAAATGATGACCGAACCTTAACCTGATCTTAACCCAAACTTCTCTCTCTGTCCTTGACAAAAGCATGGAGAATGTAGTATAATAAGCGTACAAGGCAAAGGTTTCTTCCCAATTGCATAAGGTCCGCCAAAGGCAAACCCATCGAAAGGTGGGGGCGCAAAGCCACGGGTCTGTCTCAGTAAACAGTAATCAGTGAACAGTAATCAGTAAACAGTGGTCTGATCACCGATAACTGATCACTGGTAACTGATCACTGACATGATGGCCGGGCTGCCGAAGACGTATTCAGCGTGCTGTTCTGAAGCAGGTCGGCCGGTAGCACGCTTTTTTGTCGGGGATGTGTCCTTGACAAAGACAGGGAAGATTGTATAATATAGTCGCAGGTGAAAGGAGGGAGCCATGTTCCAAAAAATGTTTCTCAGGCTAGCTCGAGCGAGAAGATTCCGATCGGGAATAATCACCCTCTGTGCCATAGGGGCCATTGTGCTCGTGGCTTTGGGACCATTACCGCTGCTGGCCAATCCAGGCACAGTAACCGTGCGTGTGGACCCGGCCACACGAGCTGTGCCAGTCAACGGGACGTTCACGGTGGACATCGTGGCGGATGTGGGCACGGAGATGAGTGCGACCGGCGGCCTGGGTGCCTACGAGTTCGACCTGGTGTACGAGCCGAACTACCTGGAGGTACTCTCAGCAGACGATGCCGAGGAGCTGGGTGCAACGGGCCGGACGGTGGCCGAATTAGGGCCAAATATTACTACAACAATCGTGACCACAATGACGTTTGGGGCGATCAGCTACCCGCCGGAGGGGGCAGAAGAGAACATTGCTGGTCCCGTGAGCCCCACCGTGGTGCTGGCCAGAGTGACGCTGAAGGCGAAACGGGCTGGCGTGACGACACTGAACCTGGGGAACGCGCTGCTGACGGACACCCAGGCGAATGCGTGGCCGGATGGGGGGGAGAGGGTTCTCGACGTTCAAACGAGCACGATAAAAGTAAACATGGCCCTGGGTCAGTACGATGTTGATGGTAAGACAGACATTGGCATCTGGAGAAACGATGGTTGGTGGCTGGTTATGCAGTCTTCGAAAGGCTATGACCCCGGCCAACTCATCGGAAAGCGCTGGGGAAATCCGGTCGAGTACTTCAATGCCATGCCTGGCGACTACGATGGCGATGGCAGAATAGACCTTGGCCTCTGGAACCATATCGGTTGGTGGCTGATTCTGCAGTCTTCGAAAGGCTATGACTACGGCCAGGTCATCGCCAAGAAGTGGGGCGACCCAACCAACTACCAGGCTGTGCCTGGTGACTACGATGGCGATGGTAAGACAGACCTTGGCATGTGGAGCAGTGCCGGTTGGTGGCTGATTCTGCAGTCTTCGAAAAACTATGACTACGGCCAGGTCCTCTCAAAGCAGTGGGGAAATCCAGCCAACTCCCAGGCTGTGCCCGGTGACTACGATGGCGATGGTAAAACGGACATGGGCATCTGGAGAAACGATGGTTGGTGGCTGGTTTTGCAGTCTTCGAAAAACTATGACCCCGGCCAACTCATCGGAAAGAAATGGGGCTATCCAACTAGCTACTTCACTGCCATGCCCGGTGACTACGATGGCGATGGCAAAACAGACCTTGGTCTCTGGAACTATCTCGGTTGGTGGCTGATCCTGCAGTCTTCGAAAAACTATGACTACGGCCAGGTCATCGCCAAGAAGTGGGGCGACCCAACCAACTACCAGGCTGTGCCTGGTGACTACGATGGCGATGGTAAGACAGACCTTGGCATGTGGAGCAGTGCCGGTTGGTGGCTGATTCTGCAGTCTTCGAAAAACTATGACTACGGCCAGGTCCTCTCAAAGCAGTGGGGCACTCCAGCCACCGCAGTTCAGGTCTCCAGTCATTAGTACCTAAACACAAGCGCATGGGAAGTCTTATCTCCAGGACCGCAAAGACAGAACTTCACAGTACATCATGTGGGCTCCGGGGTTGATGTTATATCCTGACTGATGGGTATTCTACCTCTGAGCCCACATGAGCTTTTCCTTGACCTCCTAATCTCCCCCAATGCGTTCTACATACCAGATGCTACGGCATGGACTTGATACATAATCTTCAGCAGTTTCCATTTACTGAACTACAACGTCGGTATCTGATACGCGGCACCACAATTCTGCTGCTAGTCGTGTTATTGCTATGGATACACCGACTGGGCTTACCTGAGCAGGAATGCGCAGGGCGTCTGCTAGTTCGAGCTCTGCAGCAAGCATCTACTGACTCTACGCACCCGCTCATGTCACCGCCACTCTACGTTGCCATAGAGGATGCGCATAAGCAACCCGACATCTCCAAAGCCATTTCCTCTCTACAAATGGCAGTGTTGAATCGCCCCTCCGACGCCCAGCTCCATTACTTATTAGGGCGCGCCTATCTCCTCGACGGAAACCCACCAGCCGCCATCAAGGCGTTAACCACATATACAAACCTGCGCCCCACATCTCTTTATGGTCATTGGGAGCTCGCTTTGGCTTATGAAGCAGTGTGGCGGCAGTGGCACGACCGTCTCATAGCCGACCTGATATTAGACCTACCTCTGGCAGAGATAGAAGCCCCTGCACAACCAGGGGACATCCCTTTTTGCGCCGCAGAACAATCTACTGGTAACTGCCAGGTGAAGGTTCAGGAGATGAGTGGGCTGGGCGAGGGAGCTTCACATTCATCCCTTCTTATCCACTCTCCTATGCGGATTCATTATCCGCTAACTTTGCCCAAGGGCTATTTTCCAGTGTTCCAGGCTATCTCCAGAGTCACATTGGATGGGGCTAACTCTGGCAGTGACGGGGTGACCTTTGAAGTGTGGACCCAATCAGTGAGTGGAGGTGATCCGGCTCAGCGCTTCAGCCAGCACTTAACCCCTGGCCAACAGGCGCCGGTGCATGTAGACTTGACTCCCTATGCCGGGCAGACCATCACTCTCACACTAGCTACGGACCCCGGTCCAGTGGACAATAACTTGAGGGACTTGGCAGAGTGGGTCGCGCCTCGGGTGGAGGACGCTACAGCATCGCAATATGAGGCTGCCGCCCGCTCAGCCCAAACGGCGATGCTTAGAGAATGGCAAGCCGCCGGCCTTGCTGCTGATGATCTCATTAGCCGAGGAGAGGTGGCTCGTAAACTCAAATCGTTCGAGGAAGCACTGGCCTGGTACGAGCGGGCAGTCACATTAGCGCCGGATTGGAGAAGTGCGTACTATTACTATCGCTACTTGACTTTTCGCGATCAGGGGATCGAAGAAGAGGCAATAGAAAGCTTGCGCCATGCGATTTCTTGGGACAGTGGATGGATTAATCCGAACGATCAGTTCCAAGCATGGCTGGCGTGGGGAACATGGCTTCTTGACGAAAAGCGCGATGAGCAGGCCGAGTCCGTCTTGCAGAGAGTCATCGTGCTTAATCCCGCGGGCGAGAATTCAATGCTACTCCTATCGGAAGCCTATCGCATTCTGGGTCTGACCCAATGGGTCCAGGGGAAATTGGATGAGTCTCTCCGAAATATGCAGATGGCTGTGGCATTGTATGACCAGAGTGCATGGGCGCATATCCATCTAGGGAAAGTGCTTTTTGTCGCCAAGCCGAACCAGGTCGAGAGGGTGAAGCAGGAGTTTAGCCGCGCCCTCGATCTCATTCCTGATGATTCTCGTATCTGGGTCAATCTGATTGAATTTTGGCAATGGCAGGCTCAAGACCAGCTAGCGGAAGAATACTGTGAACAGGCTATTGAGAAAATGGGTGATAATGCCGAACTGCACGCGGCCTGTTCCCGATGAGAACTCACCTCGCAGGTGAGAGTTTGCGATGACTTGACCACCGGCTGTGTTTGATGTACAATAGGGACAGAAACCCACGAGAGCAGTAAGTTTGCGCTATTGGGAGAGTGATCAATAGGCCTGGCCCCCTGTGGGCGAGGCCGTGTTGTATCTCATTCGTTGCCCACAGGGTTGCTGTCTCTCCCCTTTTGATCACCGGCTATGGCAAAAGTCGAGTTGATTAGTTGCACCTCTCTATGGGCATCAGTCGGGGTGCCGAACAGCAAGGGGCTGGTGGTAGTGATGGTGAACCATAAATGCTGACCAAAGTTCTCAAAGCCAACGGCGTGTATGCGATTGGCAGCGCGGCGAACGGTATTGCCTTGTTTTTGCTAATACCTTACCTAATCAACCACCTCTCGCCAACGGAGTATGGGGCCTGGGCCCTCTTTGAAGTCGGGATTATGCTCTTAACGATGGTGGTCCTGATGGGCCTGGACGTAGGGCTAATGCGGGAGTACTGGTTTCTAACAGATGAGACCAGCCGCGCTCGGCTGACCGGCACAATTATCGGCTTTGTCACAGTCTGGGGAGGGCTCTTGGTCGTGGTCCTCAGTGCACTGGCTACCACTCTCAGTCACTGGTGGAAACTACCTGAAACGCCACAGACTTTGCTGCTTGCTACCGCGAGCGGTTTCTTTGAGGCATTACTTGCGCTCTGGCTAACCCTCTTCCGCATTCGTGAACGAGCGTTCACGTTTGCAGCGCTTTCATGCGGTCGGATGCTGTTGTTTCTGAGCGGTGCTATTCTCTTCGTGCGAATGGGGATGGGGTTGAGCGGTGCACTAGCCGGCCGTCTGTTGGCTGCCAGCATAGCCTTGGTAGTAGCCGTTGCCATAGGCCGCCAGCATGTACACTGGACGTTCGACATGGTCCACCTGCGAAGGGTAGCGCGTTACGGTTTGCCACTCCTGCCTACGAATCTGGCAACCTACGTACTCCTCGCCTCAGATCGCTATATACTCCAGAGTTTTTCAACCCTCGAGGTAGTCGGCATCTATACGTTTGCCTATAAGATAGCTACTACATTAGATGTGTTGATCACCCGCCCGTTTGCCATAGATTGGGCACCCCGGCGTTTCAAGATCGCCACAGCATCGGACGCACCCCGCAAGTATGCCCTAATACTGCTGGGCTATCTCTTCGTTGGCACTTTGGCAGCCTTGCTAATTGTGGCTGTCACCCCTGCCATCTATCAGTGGATTGCCCCCGTCGTCTACCATCAGGGAATGGCAGTGGTACCCATCATCCTTGCCGCGTACCTTATCTACGGATTGAGTTATCCATTGAACGTGGGCATTATGCTGAAGGACAAAACTGTCTATCTAGCGCTGCTCGGCATCGCGTCAGCAGGAATATGCCTTGCGTTGAACTTCTGGCTTATCCCCATGTACGGAATGATGGGAGCAGCGTATGCCACACTAATCGCATACCTACTATGGACAGGTGGGATTGCGTGGGTTTCGCTTCGCCTATATCCTGTACCGTATTCGCTCCGCTTATTACTCCTCATTGGCTTGAACGCCATACTATGCTATGCAGGCATCCACGTCCTGGGTCAGGGTGGAATAGGGGATGGTAAATCTATTATGCACTCTGTCATTAAGTTGATCTGGGTTCTGATGACCTTCAGTGGGCTGGGTTATGTATTGACACGGAAGACGGGCGTTTCCATTTTTGCTCGTTCAAAACCGACCCGACAGGTTGAGCCGCTGTGACTGGATTGCTAATCTTGCTTCTATGGTTGGCAGCAACCATACAATACCGGGTGGAACTTGGCTTATTTAGCTTTGCGCTGATGGAGCCGGTGGCTCTGCTGGTGGTGGGGTTCCTGTTCCTGTATCAATTGGGGCGGGGACGACTAGTATTGACGAAAGATCGCCTGCAGTGGTTGTTCTTGGCCTTCACTATCTGGGTGGCGATAATTCGCCCCTGGGCAGAGGGGTGGAAACATGGCCTGAGTGACGTGCGAGACTGGGCCATTCCTGTGTTGACCTACGTAGTCCTAATCGGAACAGTCCGTAAGGGGTGGCGACGGTGGTCACGCCTTTTCGTCTTATTAGCGGTGTTATACACTTTCCTGGGCCTTTATCAGGTCGCTACCGACAGTTTTCGTATTACAGGAGGTACAGCTCTTTTCAAGTCGAGTTTCTCAGTTACTCCTGAAGGCAAGCTGGCTTTGGCCTCGTATGCCGCAGGGTTCTTTAACCATCCAAACAACTTTGCTGATTACTTATCCTGGGCGCTAATGATCTGTTTGGGTTTATCTACTTCTCAACCTCGGTGGCGTTTTCTCGCGCCTCTGGGAGCTATTCTATTAATGATTGGAATATTCCTCACCTATTCCAAATCAGCCGTAGCTGGCGCGGCGATTTCAATTGTCGTTCTTATAGCCCTGAGATTGAAAGGTGGTAAGCCCCTCGTTCTGGTCACAGGTCTGTGCGCAATGTTGGTCCCCGCCGCTGCCTTGATATTCTTGGCTCTTCTTCCCCAAGGAGGCTTTACTAGCCATCCGATACTCAGCACCTTTTTCTGGCGCGTTGGCGTATGGCGCGACACCCTGCAGATCATTCAAAGTCATCCAGAAATCCTTCTGATAGGTAATGGAGACGGAATGTTGGCCGCGTTGTACCCTTTTGTGTTTTTCCATCCGCACAATCTGTTTTTATACTTTTTGCTTGATTATGGAATAGTGGGGCTAGTGTTTATAATTGCAGTGGGGTGGACTATTGTAAACCGGGGCGTAATGCTGTATCAGAGGCACCTGGCACGGCGAGAGCCTCTATTGCTTGCATTATGGATGGCCCTATTGAATACGTTCATCTTGGGATTAGCAGAAGCGGCCTTCATTTGCATCGAACTGCGAATGATTTTTCTCATCGTCGCGGCCTGTTTTACTGGCCTCAGCCGCGAGATTCGAGCTGAACAATCGCTGACAACTGTTGAACCAGAGATACGTAGATTGGGGAAGTATGGTCAAGCGCAGGTTGCGCGTCCTGTTCATCTCTGAGTTGTTTCCTAACCCAGCATGGCCGGCGTTTGGAATCTTTGTCGAGCGTCAGGTATGTCATTTGCGGCCATATTGCGATATCCAGGTCATCGCGCCACTGCGGGTGTTCCCACCCTTGCGTATCTGGCGTTCCCTGCTTAAGCCATCCCACTTCGTTGCGGAATGGCGTCATTGGTGGGCCGACTTAGCCTGCATCCCAGCCCGAAATACCGTCAACGACGTGCCGGTGTGTTATCCACGCTACGCATCGCCACCGAAGCAGGTTTTTCATGGCACGTGGGGCTTCTTCGCCTACCCATTTGTGCGCAGCACGCTGAAGGAACTTCATTCGCGTTATCACTTCGACTTAATCCACGCCCATTACGCAGTGCCGTCAGGTGTCATCGCCCTGTTCGCCCAACGCTGGATGAAAGTGCCGGTAGTGCTCAGCGTTCACGGGTCAGATGTGACCTACACTGTCCATCAGAACTCCATGGGTGCATGGATTATCCGCTGGGTTCTCGATAGTGTAGACGCCATCATCGCCAATAGCACCTGGACGGCTCGTCGAATCGTGCGTCACGGGGGTAACCCAGAAAGAGTGGAAATCGTGCATTATGGAGGTAACCCGGAGGAGGCGCCAATCGTGCGTATGGGGGGAGATAACCTCGTCGGATACGAGCAACCCAAAGCCGCCACCAAGAATGGTACCCTGAAGTTACTTTCGGTCGGCTATTTTGAAGAGCGCAAAGGACATGCTTATGTATTGCGAGCATTGAAGGAGTTGATCCTGAGAGGGTACGAGTTGCAATATGTAGTCGTTGGGGATGGCTCACAGAGAAAGGCTTTGGAAGCACTGACGCATGAACTGGGGCTAGCGAAGGTAGTGTCATTCGAGGGTTACAAACCACACGCAGAAGTCTGGTCCTATTTTGCCGATTGCAATATCTTCGTGCTACCAAGTTGGAACGAAGCCTTTGGCATCGTGTATATCGAGGCATTGAGCTTGGGCAAACCAGTAGTGGGGTGTGAGGGGGAAGGCGGGCCGGAGGAGTTGAAAGCTCTTGGAGATTGTGTCGAGTTGGTGAAGCCCCGAGACGTCGAGAGTTTAGCTGCCGCTTTGCAGCGGCTAATAGACAACCCAGAACGCCGCCAGCGGATGGGCGAGGTGGGACGGCAGATTGTGCAGGAACACTTCACCTGGCAGCGAAATGCTGCCGACACACTCGCTCTTTATCATCGAGTCTTGGGTCAGAAGAATGCGTAAGCAGCGTGGGTTCGTCTACTATGACGAGCGTCGCCAGCGTTTTGGCATAGACTGGCGGGAAACCCTCTCCGTTGCAATTGGGGAACTGCTGCTCCAAGAGATCTTGCTGGCGCGCTCGTTCATTAAGGGGCGTTTGTTGGATGTGGGCTGTGGTGTGCGCCCTTATGCTCTTATCTACGAGCCATTGGTGGAGACCAGTGTGGGAACCGAGGTGGCGTATTCGCCCCACGGCACCGGAGCAGCCGATGCAATATGCCCAGCAGAGCGCCTTCCTTTCGCTAATCAGAGCTTCGATACCATTTTGTGTACCGAAGTACTGGAGCACACCAGCGAACCTTTTGTTGTAATGGAAGAGTTTGCCCGGCTACTGAAACCAGGGGGGCATCTGCTTCTTTCCGTACCGTTTATCTATCCTATCCACGAAGCACCCTACGATCACTGGCGTTTTACATCCTATGGCATAGCTCGACTCTGCAAGTTGGTAGGATTGGAAGTCGTTTATGTCCATCCCAAAGGCAAGATCGGTGCGACCTTGACGGTTCTATGGTGTAACCTTGCGGTGCGCGGAGTGAATGCAATTAGCAAGCTGTTGCACCAACCGACGCCGTTACGTGATAGAATGGTGATCCGCTGGTTGTTGGTTCTCCCCCAATGGGCATATCTTTGGTTGCAAAACACCCGAATCGCGAAATCTACAGCTATAAAGAACATCTACGCCGAGTTGGGGGATTTTCTAACACCAGGTTACTTTCTGGTTGCGCGGCGTTGAGCTCGTAAGGACCATTAGCTGCCAACTGGCATGGTGGGTAGCGACCCATCGCGCGATTGTCACGAGGAGTAAAGATTGGACGTCTGGGTTGTAATGCCGGTTTACAATGCAATGCCATATCTCAAATATGCAGTCGCCTCGGTTCTTGAACAGACTTACAGAGACTTTAGATTCTTGATAATTGACGATGGTTCTACCGATAACTCCTACGAGTTTCTCCAGAGCATTTCCGATCCGAGGGTGGTATTAGTAAGGCAAAACCAGCGCGGTCCCGGAGAGGCAATGAATAGGGCTTTGGAAATCTGTGAGGCACCCGTTCTCGCTCGTATGGATGCCGATGACGTATCAGATCCAAGAAGATTAGAATACCAAATTGCCCTACTGGAATCTAATCCAAAGATGGCAGCATGTAGCTGTAACTGTAACTATATTGACAAGCAAGGAAATCTTGTTGGAACCTCAACAGTGCCGATTTCGCCAAGAATCATTCGCTGGGAGATTAGTTTGGGTCTTCGGGGGCTTATTCAAGGAGCTACTTGTTTCCGCACGGAACCTTTGCGGGAAATCTCTGGCTACAGACCGCGATTTCAAAGAGCTGAGGAGGTAGATGTATTTCTGCGATTAGCGGAGAAATACGAATTCGGTAATTGTAAGGAGTTTCTGTACCAGATACGCCTTCGAGGAGACAGCTATTCAGTGGCTAACACTTTGTTGAATTCCATCTATGCCAAGTACGCTCTTTATTGCAGCTATCTGCGGGCCAAGGGACAGCCCGAAATAGAGTTCGAGGAGTTTGCAAAGAGTCGTTCCTGGCAAGCCATTGTGAAACGGATGCAGGCCCGGACTGAGACAACCTCTTTGCAGTTCTGGAGACAAGCGATGACACAAGACGGCCGCTGGTTGCACAGATCGCGAAAGATCGCCTTCATCATGCTTGCCGCCCTCTTTTCTCCAACCCGCGCAATTTCAAGGGTCACGCGAACCATAGAGAGGGCCTGGGTAAAATGAGTGATGCACCGCTCACGTCGGACAAGACAGCACAAGGCCCAAAGGTTGCTTTTGTCGCCAATTTCTGTCCCCACTATCGTGTCAGAACTTTCGAGACCTTATCGAAGTATCTTGATATTGATTTCTTGTTTTTTTCTAAAGGCGATGAGTGGTTCTGGCTGCAGCAACACGGCGTGCGATCTGGGGATTTTCACTATGAGTACCTGCCTGGCTTTCGGCTGGGCCGGACACGCATCACTCCAACGCTGCCCTGGAAGCTCTGGCACGGAGATTATGATGTCTACGTAAAAGGTATCACCGGCCGTTTCGCCCTACCTATCACCTACCTGATTGCCCGACTTAAGCGCAAGCCCTTTATCCTGTGGACCAGCATCTGGATGCGGTTGCAGACTCCCTTTCACCGCTTGGCCTTTCCGCTCACCCGCTACATCTATCGCCATGCCGATGCCATTGTGGTCTATGGGGAGCACGTGAAAAGCTACCTGGTAGGTGAAGGCGTGCCAGCAGAGCAGATTTTTATAGCCGCCCACGCGGTGGACAACGACGCCTACAATCGCGAGGTCCCGGAAGAAGAAAAGGCCGCTTGGCGTCAGAAACTGGGTATTGCACCAGGGCAAAAAGTGGTGCTCTACCTGGGGCGGCTAGAAGAGCTCAAAGGGCTTGCCTACTTGTTGGAGGCTTTTGCATCATTACAACGAGATGACACCGTACTGGTTCTGGTCGGAGCAGGTTCTCAGCGCTCGCACTTGGAGCGGCTTGCTGATGAAAAAGCGATAGCGGATCGTGTGCGCTTTGCTGGCTACGTACCGCCAGAGAAAACGGTTCCACTTTATGCAATCGCCTGGGTATATGTGTTGCCCTCCATCACCACCCCACATTTCAAAGAACCCTGGGGGCTGGTGGTGAACGAGGCTTTCAACCAGGGTGTGCCAGTTGTAGCTACTGACGCAGTGGGCGCGGCTGCCGGTGGGCTGGTGCAGGATGGGATCAATGGTTTTGTGGTCCCAGAGCGGGATAGCGCGGCCCTGGCCAGCGCCATTGGACGTGTGCTGGATGACGCTGGGTTACGAGAGCGAATGTCCAAGAACACGCGCTCGACTATAGTCGAATGGGATAACGAGCGAATGGTGAAAGGCTTTCGAGAAGCAATCGCTTATGTGAGCGCTGGGTGAAAAGCATCGACTTCCTCGCTACCCAAATTGTCATCGTCATAAAGAAGACATGTCGTGTTTGGCAAGGTAAAAACGCAATGATGAGATCGCAGCGACTCGCGGCCAGCCGATCGCTTAAGACTTGCTTCAACAGGAAATCGAGGTTATGACTGAAGAAATGTATACAAGCGGGGAATACCTGCGGAAGAACCCGACTTGGGATGTGGAAGATTCCCCCTGGAAAGCGAAGCAGATTATTCGAATGATGGAACGAAATGATATTGCGCCTAAATCCATCTGTGAAGTAGGGTGTGGGGCTGGCGAGATATTGCGTCAATTGCAGTATCACATGAATAAAGAATGCATGTTTCATGGATATGACATTTCCCCACAGGCTTTTGAGCTTTGTAGAAAGAGAGCTAATGAAAGACTTCACTTTAAATGTAAGGATTTCTTGCAGGAGAAAGATGCTTTCTTTGACCTAATCTTACTTATTGATTTAATTGAGCATTTGGAAAACTACTTCAACTTTCTAAGGGAAATAAAGCCGAGAAGTCAATACAAAATACTCCACATCCCACTAGATTTGTCAGTGCAAACCGTGCTTCGCAAGAGTCCAATAGTAAAAGTCCGAAGAAGGTTTGGACACATGCACTACTTCACAAAGGAGATAGCTCTTCAGATTCTAAATGATGTTGACTATGAGGTACTTGACTGGTTCTATACGGCTGGGTTTATTGAACTTCCACCCAAATCTATTAAAACCTACATTGCAAGGTTACCAAGGAAGCTATTTTTCGCAATTCATAAGGATTGGGCTGTGCGTATTATGGGAGGTTACTCGCTGATGGTATTGGCAAGATGAGATCAACGAGCACCGACCACCTCTTTTCGCAGGACCAGGTCAGCAATGTGCGTCACATCTTAGAGCACCTGGTAGTTGCTGCAGCCCCTTCATGGAAGCTGTTAAGTGACGTAAGTGAATGTTGGTAGTACCTTATCAATGAAGTTCTTGCACAAAAAACAAAGATTTTAGGTCTGAGCTTCGAAGCCGCGTGCAAGCTCGGGGATAATAACCATCTCTCGTAGCTTC
>JACNFS010000001.1 GCA_014384515.1 Dehalococcoidia bacterium
TGGCAAAAACCCCTGGATGCCGCATCTAAATCGTCGCCAACTGCTGTAGAGCCAGCCTGACCCTCTCTTCCAAATCCAGTTCTCGGGAATCCGGCAAGCTAGACACAGCCTGAGTAGCTTCCTTCAAGGAATAACCGAGATTGGTAAGCGCAGCTACCACATCGGCATCTTCCTGCGTCAAAACTGGGACAACGACTCCCTCCCACTCGCTCTCAAGCTTACTTTTCAGCTCCAGCACAATACGCCCGGCCATTTTCTTGCCCAGACCAGGCGCCTGACTGAGAAGGTCGACATTACCGCTGACTATGGCTGAAGCCAACTGTTCAGGATTCAACGCGGAAAGCAGCCCCAAGGCTGCCTTGGGACCAATCCCCGAAACAGAAATGAGATTCTGAAAAAGCCCCAGCTCCTCAGCCGAAGCAAAGCCGTAAAGAGCCACGTTGTCTTCTCTCAAGTAAAGGTAGGTATGCAAAGAGACATTGTTACCTACGGCACCAAGTTGGCTCAAAGTAGAGCCGGGAATATATACTCGAAGGCTAAGCGGTCCAACCTTGACCACTGCTGAATCAACCCCGCGGCTCTCCAGTATCCCTTCCAAGGCAACTATCATTTCAATTTAGTATGAATAGTTTATTTTCAATGTAGTGCGACCCTTTAGGGTCGCTTTCCCGTAGCGAGGCTAAAGCCTCGCACTACGTTAGTAAACTATGGCGACTATCATCCGATTACTTGTTTCTAGCTAGCAGATGCTCAATGTGTCTCTGGTGGAGGTGGCAGATAGCAACAGCAAGGGCATCGGCAACATCACTGGGCTGGGGAAGCTGTGAAAGCCCGAGCTGAATCTTCACCATTTCTTGCACCTGTTCCTTGCTGCTACCTCCATAATCAGTCACCTGTTGCTTTACCTGGGTTGGCAAATAGCGGAAAACAGGCAGATTCCTGTTGGCTGCTGCCAGAATAGCTATTGCCTGAGCTCTGCCTATAGCCAGGGCTGAGCGAGCATTTCCGGCCACAAATGGTTCCTCAATAGCTACTTCATCCGGTTGGTACTGATCTACGATTTCACTGAGTTTCATATAGAAAGAGGACAATCGTTGTTCTACAGGAACCCTGGAAGGCAGACTCAACACCCCACAGTCAACCATGGTTATCCCATCCACCTCCTCATCCACTATACCATAACCCAGATTTAAGGTGCCCGGGTCAATGCCGAGAACACGCATAGCTATGCTTGAGCCCGCAGTTTCTCCAGAACAGCCTCGGAGAAATCAACGTTGGCGGAGACCCGCTGCACATCGTCCAGCTCTTCCAAATGGTCCAGGAGCTTCAGAGCTTGAAGCGCCTGTTTCTCCTCTAGCCCCACTGTGCTCTTGGGCACCCGGCAAATTTCAGCCGAAACAGCCGGTTTCATCTTCTCCACTGCTTGCCGCACTGTCTCTAGATTCTGAGGTGTAGTGTAAACCTCGAGATAACCTTTTTCCACCTTGACATCCTCAGCACCGGCATCTATAGCCAGCAGAGCCAGTTCCTCAACATCCACTCCGTCAGTTTCTATGGTAATTACGCCCTTGATTTCAAACAGCCAGGCCACAGAGCCGCTTTCACTAAGACTGCCACCGTGCCGTGAGAACAGGCTACGTACCTCCTGAAGGGTGCGGTTGCGGTTGTCAGTCAGTGCCTCCACCAGAACAGCCACCCCGTTCGGCCCGTAGCCTTCAAGGGTCACCTCAGCCAGGCTGGCCCCACCCGCTTCACCACTCGCCCGCTTAACTGCACGCTCGATGTTTTCCAGGGGCATGTTGTTGTCACGGGCCTTCTGTATCGCCATACGCAGACGGAAATTGGACTCGGGATTAGCCCCAGCTTCATGCACAGCTACTATGATCTCACGAGTAAGCTTGGTAAACAGCTGCCCTCGTCTGGCATCAGTTACCCCTTTCTGATGCTTAATCGATGACCACTTAGAATGCCCCGACATGGCTCCTGCTCAACTCAATTGTACCACCCCACTCCATAAGGGTAAAGCCTTTGTCCTCCTCCGATACCCTGGTGACACCTTTGTCCTCCCTCAGGGCATGTAGTGCGAGGCTTTAGCCTCGCCATCTCCTTGCTCCAACAAAAGGCCCATGGATAACTTTGATTCGACAGGCGATATTTAGTGATATAATGCTTAGCGAAAGCCAAATAGGTAAACAGCTAGACCAAAATGATTGACGAACTGATCGGCTGGGGCATTGCCAAGGAGCTCATAGTTGTCATTATAGCTACCTTGCCATTCATAGAGCTCCGTGGTGCCCTGCCGGTGGCCATAAACCTTTTTGGCATGCCTTGGTACTGGGCTTTCTGCTTGTCCATCATCGGCAACTTGCTCCCCGTGCCCATCCTGCTACTGTTCTTCGAGTCGGTAACCAAGGTTATCAGCAAGGTAGATATTGGCAAGAGGCTGGTGAACTGGGTTCTCGAACGCACCAGGCGACACGGCACAGTTATCGAGAAATATGAGCGGATCGGCCTCATTTTATTCGTAGCCATCCCGCTTCC
>JACNFS010000066.1:0-4520 GCA_014384515.1 Dehalococcoidia bacterium
CTGGTCTCCATTGAGGACCACATGTCAGCCATCATATGCTGGAGCGCCTGGAAAGCTCCAATAGGCCTGCCGTACTGGACCCTCTCCCTGGAATATGCCACGGTCATCTCAACAGCGGTTTGCATACCGCCGATGGACTCGGCGCATTTGGCAATAGCTCCTTTCTCAAGCATCTTCTGTATAACGGGCCATCCTTTATCTACCTCACCTAACACGTTTTTCTTGGGCACCAGGACATCCTTGAACCGCACTTCACACAGCTTGTCCAGAGCTATGGTAGGCATTACCTCGCAGGCGATTCCCGTAGCCTTGGCGTCAACTATAAAAACGGTAATTCCCCCCTCGGGTGAGGTTCCGTCTTTTGTCCTGGCGGCACAGATGAGGTAGTCGGCAACATGAGCCATTTCCACAAAAAGCTTCGTGCCATTGATTACGAAATCATCGCCTTTAGGCGTCGCTTTGACGGCAATTCCAGACGGGTCAAGCGTGCCCTCGGCTTCAAGCAGGGCTGTAGTGAGAATTAGCTCTCCAGCAACTATCTTTGGCAGAAGCTCTTTCTTTTGTTCTTCAGAGCCCACGTCCAGTATGGGGAAAGTACTTGTTATAGTGGGGACTAATGGTCCGGGGAGAATGTTCCTGCCTGTCTCCTCCAGGAGAACGGTCAGGTCCTGGAAGGTATAACCCATGCCCTCATATTCCTCGGGAACAATTAGCCCGAGCCATCCCAGCTCCGCTACCTTCTTCCAGAGTTTGGGAGAGTATCCTTTCTCGCTGTCCTGGAGCTCCCTCACCAAGGTCTTGGGACATTCCGTGGAAAGGAAATCCCGTGCCATCTTTCTTAGTATCTCTTGTGCTTCACTGAATGTTAGATCCATGATTCCTCCTGTTGAAACTGAGCCTATTTCATCCGGGGCAAGCCCAGACCGTACCAAGCAATGATGTTCTTCTGTATCTCGTTTGTCCCCATGGAGATGGTGAATACGAAGCAGTCGTGATACAAAGCCTCCCACGTGCCATTCATAGGTGCCCAGCGAGAAGACTTGACCTGGCCGTAAGGGCCCAAAATCTCCGTTGCCAAAAAAGCAAGGCGTTCTCCGAGGTCACTGGCAAATACCTTCAATGCCGAAGCATCCATCAGAGACATTTCGTTCCTGTTTTGCAAATCAGCCACTCGGTAGGCTAGTGTTCGGGCTGCCTCAATATCGCAAGCCGTCTGCGCCAGCCGGTTGCGGATGAGCGGATCCTTCGCCAAAAGCTGGCCGCTTCGCCTGGTCTCGTTACAATACTGCACCAGGCCTTCCAGCCCCCGTACCATCGACATAATCTGGTCTATGTTGGATCTCTCGAAGCCGGCGAGGGTGTTAACAACCGCCCAGCCTTCGTTTTCTTGCCCCACGATGTTCTTGGCAGGGATGCGCACGTCGTCGAAGTAAACCTCGTTATAGATTGTTTCTCCGTTCATGTACGGGAGGGGTCGTACTGTAATTCCAGGGGTCTTCATGTCCAGCAGCAGAAACGAAAGATTATGGTGGCTCCGGGCCTCGGGGTCGCTCTTGAACACTCCAAAACCCCAATCAGCCTTGTGAGCACCGGTAGTCCAGGTCTTTTGGCCGTTCAAGATGTATTCATCGCCCTTCTTTATCGCAGCGCAGGTAAGAGATGCCAGGTCAGACCCTGCATTAGGCTCGCTCCATAGCTCGCACCATGTCACCTCCGCTGCGGCGATAGGGGGAAGGAATTCCCTCTTTATATCATCACTTGCTGCTGCGAAGAGTGTGGGCGCAAGCATTCCTACTCCGAAGACATCAAGCCCGGCAACGCCATGGTATCCTCTCGCTTCGGAAAAGAGAACTCGGTCCATCATGGTTCCTGAGCCTCCATATTCGGGAGGCCACTCGAGGGCGAGCCATCCCCTCTTGGCAAATTCCTTGGCGCAATGCCGGTCATATTCCCAACATGTCTCATCGGAGTACGCACTCTCGAATCCTATGTACTCCGGTGGCTTCTGCCTCTCTAGCTCCTTGCAGACGTCAAAGAACTCCTTTCTACGTGCCATTTGTTCCTCTGTAAACTCAAAATCCATGCGTGCCTCCTTTAAAGCTCTCAACTCCTATCACAGCGATGCCCGCTGGACAGCCACCGGGGTAAGGTTTAGGTGGCAGCCCATGGGCTTTATCTGCCTTCGCCCCGTCCCTCCCTCAAGCTGTCTGTAGATTCTCATACGGAATTCGGGGCTTCAAGTTGGGCCAATTCATTGGGGGAAGCTCTCGCAGGCTACCCCTTTTCTTGCGCCTTGGTTATTATAATACAGAATTCTCGTTTTGGGAAGCCCCTGTCTGACCCTCCGAGAACGGTGGGTTGAAGGCTTCTGGCTGATTTGTGAAGCTTAACCCATTGTCCGCGGAATGTCCTACGGCTTTCCCAGTCGCCCCCAACCTTAACGGTGCTTGATGTCTTCAATCTGGTAATGTGCGATGCCACCCGGCGCTCTAACCTCGACTTTGTTCCCTTTCTGCCGGCCCAATAATGCTTGACCCACCGGCGATGTGACAGAGAGTTTGCCTTCGATTGGGTTGGCTTCACTAGCATCAACGAGCGTGTAGTATAATTCTTCGCCAGAGACTAAGTCTCGGAGTACTACCGTATCACCGATATCTACCTCGCCACCACCTGGCTGCTGTTCATCCATCAGTGTTGCCATTTTTAGTGTTGATTCCAGCTCTCTAATTCGTGCCTCCAACTGGCCCTGATATTCCCGGGCTGCATCCAGGGGAGCATTTTCGCGGAAATCCTTGTCGGCTGCCGCCTTCCGGAGATCCTCAGCTACCCGGGGTCGCTCGTCTTTGAGGAGAGTAAGCTGAGCTTCTAAATCGGCATAGCCTTCAGTAGTCAGCAAAACCGATCCTTTGGACTGTCGTTTGGACGGAGAGACAGGTTTGGGTGAAGTCTTCTTAACCTTGATATGGGCAGCCAAATTTGTTCTTGTCAGGCCTTGCTTGTAACCGTAGGCAAGAAATGTTTTGATTATCCTTAACTTCTCTGCTGCCTCGGTAGTTGTCGAAGTGATTTGCTCGGCATAATTGGCCACTTCAGGAATGGTGAGTCCACTTAGCTGGCGTTCTTCTCCGTACCAACGTACAAATTTGTATACTTCTTGCTGGGCCCTTGGTCTATCCTCTGAAGGGAGTCTCAGAACAAACTGAGTGGCGATCTCCGCTAGACTGGAACTAGCTGGGGCTGAATCAGGTGTGTTTCGTGGGCTCATTCTTCTGCTTTGAGTTCGGTTAATGATAGAACAGGAAGGCATTCGGTGTCAAACATTTCTACATCTTCAGCTCAGTCCGAATTCGTAGGCGATGGTTCAAGTTGTCTCGGGTTACCATGCCGATAATCTTGTCTCCCTTTATCACAGGGACTTCGTTTATGTTCCCTTCATCCATCTCCTCGAGCAGGCCTAAAGCATCCTGGTCGGGATGGGCCGTTCTCAATTTGGCGCGCGGGACCATTATGTCTCCCACTGAGATAGCACTCCAACGGTCTCGTGAGACCTTTTTTACATCGTGCAAAGTAATAATTCCCTCCAAATTGCCGTCTGCAGCTACCATAAAGGACCGACGTCCGGTGCGCAGGATGTAATCTTGGGCCAAACGCTCCAGACTGAGTTCTCGTGGTGCAACTGCAAGGAGCAAGTAACGGTCTTCAATCATTATGTCTTGCACTGTGGAACCACGAAGGGCATCATGGAATGATGCCTGTCGATAGCTGATCGTGGCTGCGGTTTCCAAAAACCAGCCGATGAAAGCTAGCCACAAGCCGCCAATCCACTCACCGGTGATAAACATAAATGTGATACCGCCCACGACAAACACGTAGCCGATGACTCGACCCGACGAAGTGGCGATCCGTGTTCCCCGCATGTAATTGCCGGTTCTCAACCAGACGATTGACCGTAGAACTCTGCCACCGTCCAAAGGGAAACCGGGGATAAGATTGAATACGGCCATCAATCCATTAACAAAAGCTAGCCATTGGGCTACAGTAGCCAGAGGCTCACTCAACAAAAAGGAAGCTCCGAGAAAGATGCCGGCTATGGCTACACTAGCTAATGGACCAACTATAGCGATCAGCATTTCAGTATTCGGGCGGCTTGCCTCTTTGGCTATCTGCGATACACCGCCGAAGACAAAAAGGGTAATGCCTTTTACGGGAATACCATTCTTGAGGGCGACGAGGCTGTGAGCTAGCTCGTGGGCGATTATGGAAACAAAGAGGAGAAGGCTAGCAGTTACTCCAAGAACTATCCGCTGCCAGAGAATGTAAGGCTCTGACGTTGGTAGATAGGCTACCAACGAGGCTGTCATCAAGACAAAGATGAAGAACCAGGTATAATGCAGACGCAGAGGAATGCCAAAAATCCTGCCCAGATTGAAGCTGCTCTTCATTTCCGTTTCTTATGACATAGCGTAATCGATCAGCTTATAAGCTAATTTAGCCGCCAGGAAAGCGCAGGAAGTAGGGCC
>JACNFS010000066.1:5047-12328 GCA_014384515.1 Dehalococcoidia bacterium
CCCAGCATTACCACGAATTTCGCCTGTTGGATTAGTTGCTTGGCTACATGGTAAACCCGCTGTATCATCTCGTCGGGGCCACTCAACAAGGGCTGGATTTCAGGTAGAGTATGAATTCCCAGCTTGTATATCTCCTGATCAAGCTCTATGTCATATAGCTCGAGATATTGTGAAGCGGCGATAATAGCTTGCGGTCCTTCACGGGTGCCGCTGTGCCATTCAGTAGTGCTATCATAGGGCACCGGCAGAATCACTACTTTGGCGGTTTCTAGGTCGGCGTAGGAGGATGGCAGTGCACCAAAGTTCCGTGGTGGGGAAAATAACTCTTCTACATTTTGCATGCTTCATACTGGGTGGAGCTGAGTCACTTCACTGACTTCTGCAAGGTCCGCTATGTTCCAATCCCTGTTAATTAGGCTAGTCGTAAATCTAGTCAGTTGAAATGCGTCTCTAAAATCCCTAATGGCCTGCTCAGCATCGAAGTCCTTGCATGAGAAAATATCGATATTCACATAGCAGCGCTCAACGAAGGTATGAATGCTGATATGACTTTCAGCGATGAAGACAAGTCCGGAAATCCCCCAATCTTCAGGCTTGGAGCCGACATATCTGAAAACAGTCGGAGCCGAAATCTTGGTCATCCCAATTCGAGAAGGATAGGAGTCTAGCAGTTGGCAGATGTATTCCTCATCCTGTAGAAGTTTAGAGTTGCTTCCATAACCATCAATAATCAGGTGCATAGTCCCTCCTAAAGCAAGATCCTCCTTAGCTCGAAGAGGGCTGAGGTAACTGCCCTCTGCTTCACTTGCAGGCGATTACCGGGGTAGTTTTTGGCCAAGCTCTTCTTGCGCTGCCCGTCGTCAATGCCAACGAATATGGTACCAACTGGTTTACCTTCGATCTCGATTGGTCCTGTAACCCCAGTAAGGCCAACACCAATAGCTGTTCCTAGCTTATCTCGAGCAACTGTTGCCATAGCCTCGGCCGCTTCAGCGCTAACGGCACCGTATTGAGAAATGAGTTGTGCATCAAGTCCAAAAGCTGCTTTGGCCTCGTCGGCGTAGGTGACCAGGCCTCCTCTAAAATACTTCGAGCTCCCCGAGACGTTGGTAATGACGTTGGCCAGAAGACCGCCAGTGGAAGACTCCATGGTGGCTAGAGTAAGCCCCTTTGCCATAAACAAAGCTCCAACAATGCTCTCGAGGCTCTCAGAATCCACGCCCCAGATATTATCATCTAGAATTGCCCGGATGTCAGCTTCGCGCTGATTAATTAGCTGTTGTGCTTCACTAGCGAGGCGAGCCTTGGCTGTGATGCGCAAGTGAATGCCATCAGCTTTGGCATATGTGGCCAGTGTCGGATTTGTAGCTGAAAGAAAGGGACTTACTAGCTCATCCACCTTGGCTTCAGTCAAATCAAAAATCTTAAGTGTTTTGGAAAGGATGACGGTGCCTTCTGTTCTTTGTTGTAGTCTAGGCAGTACTTCCTGCGTCCACATTAATTGCATCTCACGTGGCGGGCCGGGCATGGTGACAATTATTCGCTCACCCCGTTCTATCCACCAGCCGGGAGCTGTGCCTCGGGGATTGGGGATTATTTGAGCCGAAGGAATAACTCCGGCTTGCCTAATGTTGCTTGGTGGCATCTCTATCTTATAATAACTAAATAGCTCCTGGAATTTCTTGACTAGGGCAGGGTCAATCGTAATTTCCTCATTGAGTAGCTCAGCAATAGCCTCGCGAGTAATGTCATCCTGAGTAGGACCCAAACCACCGGTGGCGATAATAATGTCCGACCTTTGCCAGGCTTGCCGTAGGGTGTCGACTAGCCTGTGCTGATTATCACCGACCGTAGACATGAAGTGGATGTCGAGCCCGAGTAAAGGCAATTGACCGGCCAGGTAAGCGGAGTTTGTGTCAGTTATCTCTCCCAGAAGAAGTTCGGTGCCAATAGAGATTATCTCTGCTTTCATCCCGTGCCATAATCCATAACACTAACAGCTAGTTGCTGAAATACCAAGATACTTTTCTACCAATGCCATAGCGCAGTAGTCGCCGCACATACTGCAAGCTGGCCCGGCGCTAGCATATTTGTTGTGAACTAGCCGGACCTTTTCTGGGTCTAACGATAGTGCAGCCTGGGATTCCCAATCAAGATTCTTCCTAGCAACAGACATCTTCCTATCCCACTCGGCTGCTCTCTTGGTGCCTCTAGCAATGTCAGCGGCATGAGCGGCAATACGTGAAGCTATTACTCCTATTTTTACGTCCTCGGCATCGGGAAGTGAGAGGTGTTCTGCCGGAGTGACATAGCATAGGAAGTCTGCCCCTGAGGCAGCCGCGATAGCGCCGCCAATAGCGGCCGTGATATGGTCGTAGCCAGCAGCAACATCGGTTACCAAGGGCCCGAGGACATAAAACGGAGCTCCGTGGCAAAGGCTTTTCTCCAATTGGACATTGGTGGTAATCTGGTCTAGCGGCACGTGTCCAGGGCCCTCTACCATTGCTTGGACGCCAGCGTCCCGAGCTCGGTCTACTAGTTCACCGAGGACAATGAGCTCCTCGACTTGAGCTCGGTCAGTAGCATCAGCCAAGCTCCCTGGGCGCATACCGTCGCCCAGGCTTAAGGTAACATCGAATCTGCGGGCCAAATCCAGTAGGCGGTCATAATACTCGTAGAGAGGGTTCTCCTGGTCATTGTGTAACATCCAACCAACAAGAAAAGCGCCACCTCGGGACACGATATCGGTCACTCGGCGCTGACGTTTTAGCCGCGCAATGGTTGCTTGGGTAACGCCACAGTGCACAGTCATGAAATCAACACCCTCTTCGGCTTGCTGCTCGATGGCAGCAAATAGGTCATCGATAGACATGTTTACTATTGCTCCATGCCGTTCGATGGCTTCGATGCCGGCTTGATATATGGGCACAGTACCTACAGGTAAGGTGCTAGCTGCCACAATTGTCTGGCGGATGGATGAAATGTCACCCCCGGTGCTCAGATCCATAACTGCATCAGCACCAAACTGAATAGTTAGGCGTAGTTTCTCCAGTTCACTATCTATTGAGCCATAATCAGACGAGGTGCCAATGTTGGCGTTGACCTTAACAGTTAGTCCCTTGCCTATGCCGCGGGGAACGAGGCTACTATGGTTAACATTAGCCGGGATTACAATTGTGCCCTCAGCCACATATTGCTGGATAGTCTCCTCGCTCACACTTTCCTGTTGTGCTACATGCTTCATTTGAGGCGACAGAGCACCTTGCTTTGCCAGCTCTAGTTGAGTCATTCTTCTCTCCACAATGAAAAAACCAAGAACTCTAGTTGAGAACCACTAGACCCTTGGTTTGATACCGCTTCCCTACGCTCGAATTATCAAAGTCAGGTTCCAAGGGTTCTCCGCCCCAGCGGAGTCTCAGCCTTCCGTCTCGATTCTGAGCACCCCCAGCGGCTAACTAAAATCTCTGTCAACTTTCTAATATGTCACAATCAATATATCATATATCGGCACAAAGCAGCAAGTAAAGCTCAGAAAAGCAGTGCTTCCTAACGCATTGACCTGTTTGCCCGCCGGATTAGTATTACAGACACCAGCACGACAGCTATTAGTGCCACCGGAATGGCTAGAGATAGAATGAAGACTTGAGTAGACATCGGAATTACTTCAAATTCCCGGATCTCTGACCACTTACTTTCATTGCCGACATCATCTATTGCCCTCACCCTCCAACTGTAGCTCCCGGGGGCCAAAACATTCTCTTGTGACAGAGTATACTCTGAGCTGGGCAAATCCTCCTTCTCCAAAACAGGTGAGGCAAAGACATCAGTAGCGGCAATCTGAAAGATGTAGCCCACATCGTCAGAATCGGTGGCCTCTGACCAATGAAAAGTAGCTAGGGGCGACCCGAGAGTATCGTACCGGGTCCCTCTCAAATGGCCAACAATTCCGATTAGGTATTTGGCAGTCCCGGCCATCACGTCGCCAACCGAGCCAAAGATTTCCAGCTTAGCTTCTTGTTCAGGGGATAGTAATTTTGGGGCTGCGGGTGGGGTCTTCTCCGTGATAAAGCCAGCTTGAGCAGAGTTATCGTCACTGCCCAGAGCAGTTATTGTATGCTCTGTGCCTTCGCTTTGGGGAGCTTCTACGATGGCACTGAAGCTGCCTGTATCATCAGCGACAACCGCTGCATCTAGTGTCATTTCATCAAAGCTAATAACTATTGCTTCGCCTTTGGCAAAACCGGTTCCTTTAACCGTCACTTCAGTACCTTTGTTTCCTGAAGCAGGCTGCAGTTCTATTTGTGGAATGACTTCAAAGTCAATGCTCGGTACGACGCCTATCGGCGTGAAACTGCTGCCGTAGACAACGATTGTGTGGTGTCCTTGAACGCTAGCCGGAATTCCTAAAGTACGGCTAAAGCTACCATCAGTCTCGGCTACTATATTGCATTTGATTATTTCGCCATCATACTTTATGGTGATGCCGTCTTCACCAATCCGAAAGCCAAACCCATCGATTGTAATCTCCGTGCCCGCTGGGCCAGAAAGCGGTTCTGCTTTTGCCCAAGGAGAAATGATAAACATAACCTCAGCAACCTCAGCAGCGCCTGTCACGCTACCGAAAGCACCGATGAGGTGCTCACCTTTGGTCGCTCCTGGAGTGTCAAAATTCAGGCTCCATTTGCCAAGGCTGTCAGCAGCAATGGGTGAACCAGTTACAGCGTTACCATCCCAGGTTATTTCAATATCCCTCTCGAAAGCAGCGAAGCCCTCGCCCTTTATTGTAACTCTTGTATATGATCGGGCAATGCGCGGGAAAGCTCTTATCTGCGGGAGCACTGTGAAGGTACCTGATGCTGAACTGCCCGTCCAATGACTATCATCGGTAACTTCGATAATATGTTCGCCCCTGCTCGCAGAAGGAATATCCAGACTGTAACTTAGTTCACCTGTTTCAGTGATAGGCACGTCTTGAACTATAACCTGACCATCCCAGTGAATAGTTGCCAGCTGACCGACAAAGCCCTCGCCGCTGATTAGTACGGATGTATTTACGGTGCCAGAGGTGGGATCCAGAGTGATGCCAGCAGCAGCATGCACGGGAACGGGGAACACCAGAAGTATCAATGGAAGGAGAACAATACTTAGACCCAAGGCTGGGCATAAGGCTTTGATATGCATCAACTTTGTCCTCCTGTCATCCTGCCAACGAAGTCTAAACTAATCAATCGCATTGAAAATAAGGTTCAGGCGAGTGCGAAGCAATTACTGTTCTTGACATGCTAGTGCTGCACATGTAGCTTATAGTAATCGGGCCAGAAAATCAATCAATACTGACCTCTGATGAGGAGAACTAGCATTTGGTCATGAGCCGCCTGATAGATGGGTTACTCGGCTTGACACGATAAAGGTCATATTGATAGACTCTTGGAGGTCCAGGTTGCCCAAGAGAAGCTTGGGCCATTCCTAAGTGCGGCCCCGTGGTGTAGCGGTCTAACATGCCACCCTGTCACGGTGGAGATCGTCGGTTCGAATCCGATCGGGGTCGCCAGCAACATTTCTGCCATATCCTACTCCCGTCACACTGCTGAAAACGTGTTTGAAGTGGTAGCGGGTCTCAGTTGATGGCCCTCACCCCTTCACAGCCGGATACGCAGGTTCTCCATTGGGTAGCTCATGCAGGGATGGATATGGCCTGATTTCTCGTCTGACCAGCGCCGGTGTACCCGGGCCGGAGCAAACACCTTGCCTGAAACAAGCCGCGTGCGGCAGGTGGTGCACTCTCCCGACCGGCACAGAGCGGGGACCACTATCCCTGCACGCTCAAGCGATATCATCAGTGGCTCTCCCGCCCTGGCCTTTAAGGTACGCCCTGATCTCTCTTCGGTGACTTCGAACTCCGCATTTGGGGAGATTCCCGGCCAGCCGGGTTCTGAGGTGACGTCTGCTGGCGGCCCGTAAACCTCCTTCTTTATGTGCCTCAAAGGTACGCCCAGTGTCGTGAGCGCCTCCTGGCACAAGGCGTACATCTGTTCAGGGCCACACAGGAAGAAGGTCTTACCCTCGACTGAGCCCACTAGCGAGGATATCATTTCTGCGTCCAGGAAGCCGCAAGGCCCTTGCCATCCCTCTGGAGGCTCGCTGATGACAAAGTCCACCCTTATGTTTCGGTCCCTTGCCGCAAGCTCTTTTAATTCCTTTTCATAGATGATATCTGCCGGGTTCCGGCTGCCGTAGAGGAGGTGAATATTCAAAGGCAGTCCCCTCTCCGTCACCTCCCTGATGATTGAGGCAACAGGAGTTATGCCGCTTCCGCCGGCAAGAAAGACCAAGTTAGAAGAGTCTGTCAGTGGTTCACAGCAGAAGCTTCCGTTGGGCCCGGTGGATTCGAAGGTATCGCCTGGCTTCACGCGGTCGAGAAGATAATGAGAGACGAAACCTCCTTCCATTCGGCGCACGGTGAAATCATAATATGGCTTCCCAGGAGGGGATGAAATGCTGTAAGGACGGGAGGTTAAGACTCCATCGATGTTGACGAACAAATTGACGTATTGGCCGGCTCTGAAATATGGCAGCGTTCCCGCTACTGGTACCATCCTCAGCGTCTTGGTGGTCGCAGTCTCCTCTATAATCTCCTCGACTTTGAGAGAGATACGGTCGGGGTGCAATTTAGATATAGTCTCTTTAGCCCGGGCGAATGGAATATCGCTCAGCTGATCCGCGTCTTTCGCCTGCTCATCCAGTTGACTTCTCAATTTCTCCATCACGGCCATGTCGCGGCCCCCTCGCTCCATATCCTCCAGCACCTCTTTTGAAGCCTGATATCCGGAGAACATGCATGTCTCATACCCCCCACCGATATTCACCCAGGCATTAGCAAAATAGAGGCCTTCCAGTGGTCCGCGGTTTGGTAGATGCGCCTGCCCCGTTCCTTGATAGTTTTCCTCGAACCCGATGATGCTCCCTCCCAGATTCCCCGTGTACCGCATATTAGTCAGGGGAGTGGCGACCTCCAACACCTCAATGTGGTCTCTCAGACCGGGCGCCACTCTTTCCGCAAGGTCGATGACCTTATCTGCCAGCAGATTCTTTGTTTCCACATACTGAGAGGGGGAGAGCTTGAGCCAGGGGTCAGCGTAGGCTATGAGAGTCAGGACGACCGAGGAAGTACCTGGGGGAGAGAATCCCGCGTCCACCACGTTGTAAGTTGTCACCGCCGCTCCATAAGGGTCAAGACTGATGCCGGTTCTCATGAGCTCGAATTGCTTCTCCAAATCACTT
>JACNFS010000096.1 GCA_014384515.1 Dehalococcoidia bacterium
ACAGCTCTGGCTACCGCTTTTGGCTCTTGTAGTTGGTCTGATGCAACCATATTAAGGGATACCAAACCATGAGGGAGGGATATGATGGCACAAGCAAGTAGTGGTAAGGCTGAGCTTCTCAAAATCAGTTCCGGGGAGGCTGAGATGCGGTATGATTGGCACTGCGGTGCTTACTGGAGTAGGTTCTTCCTCGGCCTCAGAGATGACAAGAAAATATATGGTACCAAGTGCACGTCTTGTGGCACAGTCTATGTCCCGCCAAGAGAGGTGTGTGGACCCTGTTTTGCCAAGATGGAAGAATGGGTAGAAGTAGGCCCTGAAGGTGTGATTGAGATGTTTACAGTGGTGAGGCATGCCTATACTAACCCCAGCACTGGACAACTAATAAAAGTGCCCTGTACCGATGTTTACGTGAAACTGGACGGAGCGGACACTACCCTCATGCACTGGCTTGATGAGACCGATGAGAAGAAGATAGCTATAGGGATGAGGGTAAAGGCGGTATTCAGGGAGCGACGAACAGGAACTATCCACGATATCGAGCACTTTGAGCTGATATAGAAGAACGTTTGCGGAATCACTTAGAGAATTGCGCGATAACCAGAGGACTAGGCTTAGCGCGTTTGCAACATAGCCATCTTGCAAGAAGGGCAAGCATTTGAAGACTTTCAACACTTCCTCTCCAACATATTTGCGTCCCGCACTTCTCAGGTAGATTCATGGTTGCCGAGTATTCCGCCTGCATAGGCTCATCCCCCTTTATCAGAGTTTTGCCAGGGGTGACCCCAATGTCGTATTCTTTCCCTCCAGCTTCTTTCCTAAAACCTCGAACATCTTAAGGCAGTAACCAGGGCGAAGACGGTCACCGAGGCAGATATTGTTAATTTCGCTGGCTCTTAGCGGAGACTGATATCCACTTCGTACCAATGTAGAATATGCCAAGAAGACCCACTTTGGGGAGAGGATGGCCCATGGTATGGTGGTGCTTTGAGTAGCCTCGGGGCTTATACCTCTTTATGATGTGGCGGTTGTCGTGCTGAAACTGCCGATTGCCAACCATTGAAATACAAAGGAGGTTGTATCATGGCGAATAAGATAGCCATCGTAGCGGTAGCGCAGATAGGACATGATGATGCTTCAGACAAAAACCTTCGGGAGATCAGCTATGAGGTGGTCAAGAGCACATTAAATCAGGTCGGTATGAAACGGGAGGAACTGGGCACAATTATCACTTCATCCTCGGATTTCTGGCAAGGTATTAGCTGCTCCAACTCTGTTTACTTTGAGGCTATTGGTGCTTATTTAAAAGACTCGTCTAAAGCTGCAGAGGATGGTGCTTCTGGCTTCATGTATGGACTGATGAGGGTAATGAGCGAGCACTTCGATAATGCCCTGGTTCATGCCATAACCAAGTCATCTGAGATTCCCAGCCTGAGCACATTGACTAATCTGTATGCTGATCCCTTTTTCCAGCGTCCTATAGGGCTCGATGATGTTTCCACAGCGGCTATGCAAGCCAGATTATATATGGAGAAATACAAGATAACGGAGGAACAGGCAGCCAAGGTAGTGGTAAAAAACCTTGGTAATGCCCTGAATAATCCTTACGCCCACAAAAAGGGAAGAATCAGCGTTGACGAAGTCCTGAAATCAAAGGTTATGGCTCATCCGATAAAGGCATTAGATTGTGCCGCATATTCTGATGGCACCTGTGCCATGCTTCTGGTTTCGGAGGAAAAGGCGAAGAAGCTGACCGACAATCCAGTATGGGTCAAAGGAGTTGGTTGGTGTGTTGACCATCAATTCTTTGGCGACCGAGACTTGCTCGACGGCGGGCTGAGAAAAGCTGCGAGGAAAGCTTATGACATGGCTGGTATCAAGAACCCTATCAAAGAAATAGATGTGGCTGAGATTTGCGAACCTTATTCCTTTCAGGAACTGCTGTGGTATGAACAGTTAGGTTTGTGCAAGGATGGGGAAGGAGGGAAGCTTATAGACAGTGGCGCTACGGCCATGGACGGTGAGCTGCCAGTTAATCCCTCTGGTGGGGTTCTGGCAACCAACCCATATGTAGCCAGAGGGCTTATCAGAATTGCTGAGGCAGCTCTTCAGATAATGGGCAAAGCTGGGGAAAGGCAGGTGCCTGGTGTAAAGACGGCGCTGGCACATTCCACTCATGGTTTTGCCGGACAACTCCATTCAGTGGTGATTCTTGGCAAATAGGAGGTAAGGGAATAATGGCAAGAGCAGTAGCTATTGTAGGATTTGGACAGACCAAACATGGACGAAGGGATGATGTTAATTATGCTGAGCTTGTCTACGAAGCGATACAGGCAACTTTAGACGATGCTGGAATTTCACCTGAAGATATAGAAGCAATAGTTCATGGCACTATGCCATCGGCAATGGAGGGAATAAATGCTGCCCATCTGTACCTATCAGATGCCATGGGGGCTTTTGGTAAGCCATTGATGCGCGTGGCTACTTGTGGGAGCACAGGCATGTCC
>JACNFS010000057.1 GCA_014384515.1 Dehalococcoidia bacterium
CTTCCATAACTTAGCATCTCTTTCCAGCTTCCGGGAGGTGAAACAAACGTGAGCTTCCTATTATACCACCATATGACATGTTTCAAAGAACCTTTTTCAGGCGATATGATCTCGTTCAGATAGATGGGTGACACTTGATATGAGATGAAAGGACAGTATAATGGCTGCGCCATGAGTGTATATGGCAGCATCCTGCCAAGAGCGGCGCGCCGGGCAAGCACTGCGGACCACATCAAAATCGCCACTGGGTTCAAATCCTCCGAACACTAACATATCGGATCTCGGAGATATGACTGTGACGGCGATTCATGATTCACACCAACCAACAGTTGACAGTAACCGAAGCCGACTACCCCTTGACAAAGATTTGGTAGTTGTGATACATTGATCAACCAGTTGATCAATCACCTTCTTTGGGTTAAATTAGAGGTCGGCTGTTGTGGTTGCGAAGGCTTCGATTCGGACTTACAGTGTAGACAGTGATCTAGTTGCGAGGCGCAGACAGCAAATAGCTGTGGGTGCTGCCCGTGTGCTGGTTAAGAAGGCGTTTGACGCGACAACTGTCCGAGAGATAGCCAAGGCCTGTGGTATGTCCCCAGGGACGATCTATCACTACATCGGCTCAAAGGAAGATATCATCGACCTAGTTCTTAGTCACGGTGAAGCTCACTACAAACCGTTCTTTGAGAAAGCAGATGTCTATCTCAAGATGTTGAATGCGACTCAGGCTTTGAAACAGGCAATTGAAGATTACTACCGAAAAGTTGACAGCCGCCAAGATTTTCTGCTTTTCTGCTACCAAGAAGCGAAGAACATGTCACCAAGGCAGCTGGGGACTTTGTTAGACTGGGACAGGAGTGTTGTGGATGTATTTCGCAGGCTGCTAGACAAGGGATGTGCCTCTGGCGAATTCGTCATAGATGATGTCAGGCTGGTTGCTAACCGCATTGTTAGCGACAGTGCAATGTGGGTAGTAAGGCGGTGGTTTCTTAGAAAACACTGCACACTGGAAGAGTACATAGACCAAGAGATCCAGTTTATTCTTAGAGCAATAAGTCGAGATAAAGGCGTATACAATGAAGGGTGATGCCAAAATAAAGCTAGAAAATATCTATATGAGGTTTGGTGGCTTGACGGCTCTTGACAATGTGACTGTGGAGGTCAAGAGAGGAGAGATTCTTGCTATTATCGGTCCGAATGGGGCTGGAAAAACAGTATTGCTCAACTGCATTAGCGGGTTCTATCACCCGCAGGAGGGGAACATTTACTTCGAAGGGGAAAAGATAAACAGCAAACGAGCCCACGAGAGGGGCAGAATGGGGCTTGCTAGAACCTTCCAGAACATTGAGCTTTACAGTGGACTGACTAGTGTGGAGAACTTGATGGCAGCTAGGCAAGGTTTGATGAAGTCCAATTTCCTGGCCAATGCTCTTTACTTCGGACCAACACATAAAGAGGAGGTAAAGCATCGCCGCATAGTTGAGGATATTATTGACTTCCTCGAGATGGAAGCCGTAAGGGATAGCGTGGTGGGTGTCCTGCCCTACGGCTTGAGGAAAAGGGTTGAGTTGGGAAGAGCCCTTGCCCTAGAACCCAAGGTGCTTCTGCTAGATGAGCCAATGGCAGGGATGAATCTAGAAGAGAAGGAAGACCTTTGCCGGTTTATCATTGACGTGTACGAGGGGCAGGGGAGTATGTATCCCGACACCCCAACCCTGCGAGATGGCGTCGATACCATAGTCCTCATCGAGCATGATATGGGGGTGGTTATGGGCATAGCCGACAGGATAGTTGTGCTTGACTTCGGTCACCTGATAGCTGAGGGCACTCCCGATGAAATCAAAACCAACCCGGCAGTAGTCAAAGTCTATCTGGGAGAGGAGGCTTCTTCGGATTAGGGCCGCAGCACCCTCTTAGGCATGGTTATGATAAATACCGACACACCGATTTACGTCATCCCCAGACTCCTGATCAGAAACGCTGAAAAATGGCCAGATAAAGTGGCTATGCGCAAGAAGGACCGCGGTGTCTGGCAGGAGTATACCTGGGGAGAAGTACATCGTAAGGTCAAGGAACTGTCTCTCGGTTTCATGGCTTTAGGTTTGGAGAAAGGTGATAAGGTAACCTTTATCGGCGATAGTGAGCCCCAGTTGGAGTGGGGCATTCTTGCTGTTCAATCAGCAGGGGGGCTGACTGCCGGAGCGTATTCCGATTCAATTCCCTCTGAGCTGAAACACATAGCTGAGCATTCTGATTCTAGATTCGCCATAGCTGACGACCAAGAACAATGTGACAAATTCATTGAGCTGAAGAACGAGCTGCCGGGGCTAAAGAAGGTCATATATTGGGATCCCAAGGGGCTGGCTCATTATGATGAGCCACTTCTGATGAGCTACGATGAGCTTATGGAGATGGGCAAGAAATACGAACAAGCACATCCCACAGCGTTTGAGGATAGCGTAACCTCAATAAAACCCGAGGATTTTTGTTCTTTATATTATACATCAGGGACTAGTGGCTTACCAAAAGGAGCCATGATGAGCCACAGGAACTTAATAAAGTTCGGCCAAGGGACTGTGTATAAATGCACGGTTACCCCCGATTATAACTTCGTCTCCACTGCGCCAACAGCTTTTATTGGGGCAAGCTTTGTCGCTTCGATACCATGTTTGTTAACCGGAGCCACATTGAATTACCCCGAGGAGGTTGAGACTCTTGTCCATGATATTAGGGAAGTGGGCCCTCAGTTATTAGCAAGCATGCCCAGGATGTGGGAAGCTATGGTTGCTACCACAGAGATGAAGGTAATGGATGCTGGCTTTTTGAAGCGGCTTACTTATAGTCTGTTCCTTCCGGTGGGGTTTAAGCAAGCTGAGTTGAGTTACTCCAAGCAAAGGCCAAACCTATTCTGGCGCTTACTCATTTGGCTCGGTGAAGCAGCTCTATTTAGACCGCTCAAAGATAAGCATGGCTTATTAAATACTCAGGTTGCCATTACTGGGAGTGCTGCCATGAGTGTTGACACCTTCAAGTTCTGGCGTGCCATGGGCATTTCGCTGAGGCAGATATATGCCGGCACTGAAGCCGGGTACATTAGTGGGCATGATACGGGCGATATCAAAAACGACACGGTGGGGACGCTTGTTCCTGGCGTGGAAGTGCGTGTTAACCATAATGGAGAGCTTCTAGTTAGAAGCGAAAGCATGTTCAAGGGTTATTACAAAGACCCAGAGAAAACTAAGGCTTCGATAAAGGATGGGTGGTTCTATACCGGTGATGCCGGGTATATTGCTGAAGATGGTCATGTCATTTACCTCGATAGGGTGGCGGATCTCGCCGAGATGGCCAGCGGTGAAAGATATGCTCCCGGATACATCGAGGGGCGATTGAGATATAGCCCTTACTTGAAGGATGCCATAGTTCTGGGCGATAACAGGGATGTGGTTTCTGCTATATTAATCATCAACTACGACAATGTTGGGCGGTGGGCAGAAAAACGCCATATCGCCTATACCACCTTTGCTAATTTGTCCCAGAAAGAAGAGGTGGCAGGCCTGATCAGACAAGATATAGACAGAGTGAACCGATATCTACCTGAAGGGGCGAGATTGAAGAAGTACGTTTTGTCACATAAGGAGTTTGACCCAGATGAGGCCGAGTTGACCAGAACACAGAAGTTGAGGCGGAGCTTTGTAGAACAGCGATACAGGGAAATAGTAGATGCTATCTATAGTGGCAGAGAAGAGGTTATAGCAGAGGCAACAGTGACCTATCAGGATGGCAGAAAAGGAGTAACCAAGACCGCAGTAAGAATAAGGAGTTGTACATAGGGGGCAACAGGTGACGTTCTTTTTGCAGTGTGTTTTGAGTGGCATAAGCGCTGGAGCCGTATACGGGCTGGCGGCACTGGGCTTTGTCCTAATCTACAAGACAACAGGGATTTTGAATCTTGCCCAGGGTTCGCTCATAATGCTTGGCGGTTACTTGTTTTCTTCGCTAGCACTACTGGCGGGTCTGCCTATATGGCTTGCCATTTTGCTAAGCCTCTTGATAATGGGTGCTTTGGGTTATTGTGTGGAGCGTTTCCCGCTGCGCCCTATGCTTGGTCAGCCTCACCTGGCAATAATAATGGTAACCCTCGCCCTTGCTATCTTCTTCAACGCCATCGTGACCTCAGTCTGGGGTGAATATGCAGTTATGCCGACCCCGTACTTTTTGCCTTCGGAAGCAATAAAGATAGGCACCGTGGTAGTTACCTCAAACCTCTTCTGGTCATTCATAATAGCCGGGGCTATTGTGGGTGCCTTTGTCCTTTTCTTCCAATTCAGCAGGCTGGGGCTCAACATGAGGGCTACTGCCGAGGGTCACCAGATAGTGCGGAGCATGGGGATAAGCGTGAGCGCTATCATCGCCGTGACCTGGGCCGCTGCCAGCATCATCGGTACAAGCGGAGGAATTCTCACCGGGCAGATCAGAGGCATTGACTATGGCCTGGCTGACTACGGGCTGAAAGCTATAGGGGGAGCTATCCTCGGTGGCCTGGACTCTATTCATGGTGCCATAATTGGTTGCCTCATAGTTGGGGTTCTCGAAACCTTGGCTGGCGGTTATATCGGTCACGGGATAAAGAACGTCTTCCCCTATATTATTCTGGTCATAGCCATAGTAATCAAGCCTTACGGTCTGTTCGGCTTGGAAAGGATAGAGAGAGTATAGAAATGGCTCTACCTTGTGGTACTTACAACACCAGATACGAACAGGCGTTTGCCATTTTTCGCACTAAAACCCACTGGGCGATGCTAGTGGGACTGCTTGTTCTCCTGGCCATGCTCCCCTTTGTTTTGAACTCGTATTCTCTGACTGTTATTAATATGATGCTAATCATGATTATTGCTGTTCAGGGTCTCAATATCGTAACCGGTTACTGTGGACAGATACACTTTGGGCAAGCGGCTTTCATGGCGGTAGGGGCTTATAGCTCTGCGCTGCTCATGAATCACTTTGGGCTTTCCTTCTGGCTTTGCCTGCCTTTGGCCGGCATCATAACGGCTCTCGTCGGCATACTCTTCGGGCTGCCTTCGGTGCGGGTTAAGGGAATTTATCTGGCTCTGGTTACATTAGCAGCTCAGTTCATCATTATCTATGTGATTGAGACCCCTCTCCAATGGCTAACGGGGGGGCAGTGGGCTATGGATACTCCAGCCCCCCAACTGTGGGGCTTTGTATTTAATACACAGCTAGAACTGTTCTATCTTATTGCCGCTGTCACTGTGCTGATGACTTTTATTGCCAAGAACCTGGCGCGCACTCGGGTGGGCAGAAACTTCGTTGCCGTGAGAGACAACGATATAGCGGCCGAGGTTATGGGGATTAATATCATGCGCACCAAGGTTCTCGCCTTCGCGATTGCCTCTTTCTACGCCGGGGTGGCTGGTTCATTATGGGCTCATTACACCCAGGCGTTCACAACGACTGACTTCAGCCTTATGCAGTCTATATGGTTTGTAGGTATGCTGATTGTCGGTGGCATGGGCACCATCGTGGGCCCGATATTGGGCACTATGTTCATCACGCTTCTGGATCAGTTGGTGCTCCTGTTCACACCAACGATGGCTGCAACATTGCCCGTGCTAACAGTAGCACAAATCTCTTCAATAGCGATGTTTGCCTTTGCTTTAGTCATCATTGTATTCCTCGTCTGGGAGCCCAGGGGTTTGGCTCACAGATGGGAGATTTTTAAGACTTCCTATCGCTTATGGCCATTTGCATACTAAATTCAAGAGGAGGTGATATAGAGAGAGAAAAAAGACATTAGGATAAGAGGAGAGATTCAAATCAAGGATTATTAAGGAGGTAAGAGATGAAAAAAAGAGCCGGATTTGTTTTTGTGGTTGTGATGAGTTTAGCATTGTTAGCCTTGCCTGTGATGACTGGTTGCGCGCCGCAGGAGGCGCCTCCGCCAGAGCCTGGGGAAGTTGTTAAGCCGGAAAGCGTGGGGATAGCTGCATTTGTTGACATGACAGGGCCTGTACGTGCCATGTCGTATCCGGGACATGTGGGCTACATAACCTATTGGAGATGGCTTAACGAGACAGAGGGGGGGATTGATGGTGTGCCGATAAACTACATTGAGATTGATACCGCCTATGATATCAAGAAGATGCGCTCCGGCTACGAGCGGTACAAGGACGAAGTGATTACAATGGAAGCGCAGGGGCAAAGTCCTTTCTATGACAGCCTAATGCCAAGGTTGGTCGAGGACAAGATGCCGGCCTTTTGCAACATTGGTGGTTCTGATGCCTTTCTTTATCCCTCAACGGGTTGGCTTTATGGCGCCATCAATACGACTGACCTCTTTGGGAGTTACGCGGAGTGGGTTTTGGAGAATTGGACGGAGGACAGGAAACCGAGGGTAGCCATGCTGTTGGGCGACTATCCTGGCGGTAGGTTCCCACTGTTCTGTCCCCCATACCTGGAGGCCCAGGGGATTGAGGTCGTAGCAACAGAGCTTTTGCCCTTTTCGGGCCTGACCAGCGCCATGGACCAGTTGCTCAGGATTCTAGAACCCGAGCCGGACTTCATTTTTACCACTATAATCACCAACCAGTTGGTGATAGTGCTGGACGAACTGCATGGCATGGGAATAGAATTGGGGCCGAGAGACCAGGGCAAGGACCTTGAGCTCTTTACTTCGTATGGGTTTGATCAAGACATGATGGCGGCAATGCGCCCCGAGAACTGGGACGGTCTCATAGCCTGCGACGCGTCGTGGGATTTCCGAAAATATGGCGATCCCGACTACCCATTCTATACACTGATGGTGGACAAGTATATGGAGTACTATGATGTGCCCCAGGAGCGCCTCGCCCCCTCCATCGCCGGATTCTCCGGTGGAATGCTTATGGCAGAGGCGATAAGACTGGCGGTAGAAGAGGTAGGCTGGGAAAACCTGACCAGCGAAGCGGTCGGCCTTTATGGTTACCCCAACATCAAGGATTTTGATACTGGCCTTTGCCCTCCGATAACCTTCAGCAAGGATGACGGGCGTCAGCAAGCCGGGTTATTATTCCGAACATACGAAGATGGGGCAACAGAGGAGTTATGGAGCTACGAGAAGCAGCCATGGGTCTTCAAGTGGCTTGATGAGCAGGGTTTTCCTATTGCTGACTGAGTAAGCCTCGACCTGTGCAGGTGAGAAGTGCTGAAGATAAGTAATGTTGAGGTTACTTACGTCGACGTCATCCTCGTCCTGAGGGGGATTTCGCTACAGGTCGAAGACGCAAGTATTGTCGCCCTGCTAGGTGCTAATGGCGCTGGCAAGAGCACTACCCTCAAGGCCATATCCGGTCTGCTCCACACTGAAGAGGGAGAGGTATCCAGAGGTAGCATCGAGTTTGACGGGCACAGGATAGACAGGTTGAATCCCGAACAAACGGCTAAGATGGGGATTATTCAGGTTGTGGAAGGCCGGCAGTTGCTCGAGCACCTGACCGTCGAGGAGAACTTGCATGTGGGAGGCAGTGTCTACAAAGGTGGAAGCAAGATGAGACAAGATCTAGACATGGTCTACGATTACTTCCCCAAGCTCAAGATGCTCAGGAAGAGCACTAGCGGCTACCTGTCCGGCGGGGAGGGCCAGATGCTAGTGATGGGACGAGCGTTGATGGCACATCCCAGACTTCTGCTTCTGGATGAACCTTCGCTAGGCCTGTCTCCCGTTCTGGTTAGGGAGATATATGCGATAATAGGGAGAATCAACGACGAGGACAAGACCTCAATCCTGCTGGTGGAGCAGAACGCGAAAGCGGCACTAGGCATTGCTGAATACGGATACGTCATGGAGAATGGGAGAATAGTGCTTGATGGCCCGGCCGACGACCTCATAGACAATGAGGACATAAAGGAGTTCTACCTTGGTCTGAGTCAAGTGGGTGAGAAGAAGAGCTTTCGCGAGGTGAAGCACTATAAGCGAAGGAAGAGATGGCTAGCGTGAGGTAGATGGTTGTCTCCCAGGGCTGTGCACGGACATGAGCTAGTCAACGGACCTGGACGGAAATTCAGAACAAAGCTCAGCAACTAAACCCAGCACGGAGGTAAGAATGGGCTATCTAGAAGAAATGGCTAAATACCAGAAAACAGAAAAGCAGAAAAGCTTCTCAGCAGATTTTCTCGAGGCGGAACAGGTAGAAGACTATGAATTCTGGGATGAGATAGAGATTGGCAAAGAAACCGAAGTGCCAATCAAGTTTGAGGTCAAGGCTGAGGACATGATAGCCTATGCAGAAGGAGTTCCCGATAACAGCCCTCTCTTCTACGACGAGGAATACGCCAAGAAGTGTGGCCATGATGGGTTAGTGGCTCATCCCCTTTTTGGCACTCAGGTCGCGTTTTACGTCTTGAGGAAAGGGCATGGTAGCTGGCTCAGAACCCCAGGGGCTAGGAATCCGGGGCAGGTAATTGAGTGGTATGACCCCATTCGGGTTGGCGATGTTCTTACCATCAAACAGAAAGGCTACGACAAGTGGATCAAGAGGGGAAAGTACTACATGAGATATCTGCAGGAAACGTACGACCAGAATGGCACTCTGAAGGGTAGGGCTTATGGAACTCTGATTCTACCAAGAACCAGGGAAGACGTACTGAAATTCGTGAAAGGGGAGCATGCCCTGGAAGCGTAAGAATCAGTACCGGGGTCTCTCAGGAATATCAATAAATAACTGTGAAGTAGGAGGCAAGAAAATGGCAGATAGACTTACGTTTGACTCGGTAGATTGCGGGGATGTGTTACCCGAGGTAAAGCAGGAGAACACTCAGGAACTTACCTGGAAGCATGCTGTAGCGTCGCTCGACTATAATCCCGTTCACACGCACCCTGAGTGGTGTAAGACAGCCCAGGTGTTTGGCCTACCTGTCCCCGTCATGCACGGTAATCAGACTATGTCTCTTATGTGCAAGGTCATTACTGATTGGGCGTACCCTGTGGGCGGTAGGATGAAGAGGATAGAGATCAAACTGATTAAGCCCGTGCCTGTCGGTTCTACTTGTACTTACGGTGGTGCAGTGACTGAGAAACATCCCCTCGGCAAGGGCGAGGACTTCGTGACCGTTGAGGTATGGGCCAAGAACCAAGATGGGGAACAGGTAGGAATCGGTACCGCACAGGTTCGGTTGCCTAAGTAACATTCTTTCGCAAACAGTCTATGTTCCGCCCAGCCACAGTTAGACCATGGTCGGGTAAGTGATGAGCACAAAGGAGACGCAGCAGTATTCTGGTATGTTTCAGATCCGCCGCGTTTGAGGCTTGGTAGTGACCCTCTGCCGGCGCTGAGGATGGTATCAGGAAACCTGTGCACACCAGAGACACCTTGAGACCGTTGGGAGGGGGCGCTCTACCGCGAAAGGGATGTTTTGTGGAAGTAAGAACCAAAAGTGGGAATCAGAAACCAGGTTGAACAAGGAGGCAAGAATGGATTATCTGGAAGAAATGGCGAAATATCAGAAGACGGAAAAAGAGAAGGAGTTCGGGTCCGATTTCCTCAAAACTCAAGAGGTCGAAGACTATGAATTCTGGGACGAGATAGAAATAGGCAAAGAGACTGAGACTGAGGTGCCAATCAAGTTTGAAGTCAAGGCTGAGGACATGATGGCCTATGCAGAAGGAGTTCCCGACGATAACCCTCTCTTCTACGATGAGGAATATGCCAAGAAGTGTGGCCACGATGGGCTGGTGGCTCATCCCCTCTTCGGTACCCAGGTCCTTTTTTTCGTTTTGAGGAAAGGGCATGGTAGCTGGCTCAGGACCCCAGGCTCCAGAAACCCGGGGCAGGTAATGGAGTGGTATGACCCGATTCGGGTTGGGGATGTCCTTAGTCTCAAACAGAGGGGCTACGATAAGTGGATAAAAAGAGGGAAGTACTACATGCGGTATTTGGCAGAAGTATATGACCAGAACGGCACGCTAAAATGTAGGCTCTTCACGACCCTGATTCTGCCTAAGACCAGAGCTGATGTATTGAGGTTTGTAAAAGGCGAGCATGCTCTGGAAGCCTGAGTTTTGCAGGAAGACTCAGCACGGAGAGACCCATAATACGTAGGCGGAGATAGATAATTGTGCCACGTCAGCAGCATCGGTACAATTGCGCAGTGATCGGTCCGAGTAGGCGGAGTCTCTGTATTAGCTTGCTTGGGATGTGGCTATCCGTTTCTTGGCTCGTCTCCTCTTGCGTCCTATCTCCCTCGGCCCGGGCAAGATAGCAGCCTTCCTGTGCAGACGGCACTCACTCTACCGATGAGAGGCATACCGCAGGGGGAGTTGACACCTCGCCAACATGGATGTACATATTGACATCTGGCAACGGTGAGGCGAACCAAGTATGCAGACATCGCACTACTGGTCTATCAGCCCTGCTGTAAAGCAGCGAAAACTAGGGAGGTACATAGATGAAAAAGCTTGAAGGCAAGGTTGCTCTGGTCACCGGTGGAGGCTCGGGAATTGGCCGAGCTACGGCCCTGGCATTTGCCCACGAGGGAGCAAAGGTTGTTATTGCCGGGCGGGGTGCTGAGCGTGGTAACGAGACGGTACAACTGATCAAGCAGGCCGGCGGCGAAGCTGTCTTTGTCAAGACAAACGTGTCGAAGGCGGCCGAAGTCGAGGCTTTAGTCAACAGAGTCGTTGAGACCTACGGACGGCTAGATTACGCCTTCAACAACTCTGGCGTAGGAGCAAGCGGGGCGCGGTTGGCAAGAGAAACCGAGGAAACCTGGGATCGTACAATCAACACCAATCTCAAAGGGGTGTGGCTATGCATGAAGTACGAGATCCTGCAGATGCTCAAACAGGGAGGCGGAGCCATCGTGAACTGCTCGTCCACGTTTGGGGTGGGCGGCGGCTACAGGATAGCAGCCTACAGTGCAAGCAAGCACGGCGTAGTGGGGCTGACAAAGTCGGCTGCGATGGACTATGCCAAGGATAACATCCGGGTCAATGCGGTGTGTCCCGGATGGATAAAGACGGACATGCTGCGGCCGGTCTTAAAGGACCGCCTCGACATAGCTGAGGGCCGTGTGCCAGAGGTGCCATTGGGACGAATGGGTGCGCCGGAAGAAGTCGCCGAAGCAGTGGTATGGTTGTGCACAGAGTCAGCTTCGTTCATCACGGGGGACGCAATGGTTATAGGTGGCGGGACGGCACTATCAGCGCTGTGAACGCAGCGGCCGTGCTGCTAGGCTCGGGTAATGAGCTCCAACCACCCCCGGTGCCAGCGACTTCATGTCAGACGGTCAGAGCCAAGCTAAGGTGGCAAGTGAGATCTGTTGATATTAGCGTTCCACTGTGACAACTGCACCAATCGATATGGCGAGGACGAAGTCACCAAGCGTGCCAACCATGCGAGAAACAACGTAATAGTCCCGAGTGTGCAACCAATGCGTATTGGGCTTGTATCAGACACACATATACCACAGTCAGTAGAGGCATTGCCCCGACAGGTAATAGAGTCCTTCCGGGGAGTAGATTTCATCTTACACGCCGGTGATATTTACACGTCTTCGGTACTAGATGACTTAGAGTCCATAGCGCCGGTGTTCGCAGCGAAGGGAGACGACGACTGCGACGCGCTGCTGATTGACAGTCGTGTAAGATATAAACATGTAATCAAGGTGGGGCGCAAGACGCTCTGGCTTATTCATATGTTACCCAGCTTCTACACCAGCACATTGGCCCAAGAAGAAGAGGAGGAGACTCCCGACATCATTATCTTCGGCCACCAGCATGCCGCGCGAGTGAAGCACTACAACGAAGTTCTCTTTGTGAATCCGGGTAGTCCTACGTGCCCCAATTACTGCCTTGGCCTCGGTACTGTCGCTATTCTGGACATCAACTCAGGGGAAGCTCAGGCACATATCCTGCCGCTGTCTTGAGGCTTGCTTACGTCAGGGGGACCAAGGGGCCTTCTTCCAGAATCAAAGCTAGGAAGATGTCTTTGTTCCAGAGTTCTGCGGTCAGGTTGGAGCTGCCCAATCAAGTTGATGAGCTTGAAG
>JACNFS010000106.1 GCA_014384515.1 Dehalococcoidia bacterium
TTACCTGCAGTGTTGTCTAACTCATCTACAGTGCTGTGTGCCTGACGGAAAGGCGATCCCTTTCTCACCAGATAGTCAGCAAGGTCAGTAGCTAACATGTAGCTGTCTGTCATGAAATTTTGCATCTGAGTGGCATTGATTTCCAGCGTCTTTATCAGCCTGGCGAACACTCTGATACAGTCGTCAGTCAAAATGGATAGAGGTAACATATCGTCCCACCGATTTATCGACTCCCTTTCGGAATCGGCTGCGCAAGCGTTCTCTCGCTTTATCGCTCATAGCCATAGTCCTTAAGCCACCAGCTTGCAAATTTTCTTATAAAGCCATGCCCAATCTGGAGCTAACTTGAAAGCTTGCATCAACTCCCTGTCAGCCAAGCGATAATTCCCCTCATCGCGATATGATATCGCTTGCCTAATACATTGCTCGGCTGCATCAGGCTGAGGCTGCTCTCCCGTACCCTGTGCCAGATGTTTGAGTCTGCGTTTGGCATAAGACTTGAGCAATCTACCATCAATAAATGAAATGGGCGATGAGCATGAAAAAGAGAATGACCGCGCATTAATAGCAGTTTGAAAAGCATCGAGCGCTTTTTGTTTATTCCCCAGATACATATGAGCCTCACCTAAGACCAAATACGTCTCACCTTGACTGGAGTCAGACTGAAGAGCCTGGTTCAATTCATCGATAGCCAACTTAAGACTTTCGCTCAGCACCAGCGCATCACCAATACCCCGAGTCACTGCCAATAAAGGCGCCGCCACATAACTCTTGCCAAGCTCACTATGGTATTTACTGATTTCAGGATTCAGTCTAATTGCCTGCCTAAGGTGTTCCACTGCCAGATTGAAATTGAACTCCTTCTTTCCGCGGTTGCGATAATGCAATCCTTGCTTGAAATGTTCCTCAGCTTCGTCTGAAGATGGCCGTCGAAACAACTGCATCACCATCTATTTTACAGCTATTCCCCTTGTCATTGCGAGCCCTTCGCCTTGTGTATTCTAAGGAAGCGACCGAAGAATCTGGCTCAGGATGAACTGCGCGTGGCAATCTCTAAAGTTCCTTCATTTCGTTCAGGCAAAGGCTTCGGGGCTTATGTGCTCTGCAATGACAAATAAATACTCTCAGGCATCACCACTCTGCAACTTGACCTGGATTTCTGTCTGCAGGCCCCAGATATGGATGAAGCCTGGCGAAGCACTCTGGTCGAAGACATCACCTTTATCATAGGTGACCAGACTGTGGTCGTAGAGGGAGACGGCAGATTTTCTGCCCACGACGGAACAATAACTCGAAATTGTCCGAATATGAATTGCTATGCTATACTCTGGATCTGGCACTACGACTCGCTACGTAGGCGCGAACGGGAGAGCCGGAGAGGTGGAACATCAGGTTAAGGTGAACACTGATGAGCGAAAGGCCCAGCAATGGAGAAATCTGGCACATTTACGGTACTGGGCAAGCTGGCGCCGATTTTGCTTGGCTCTCAGGAGGACGCACTGGCGAAAAGGCTCGCCACTACTCTTATCTTGCCGGTGACCAGGGCGAGTGAGATTAAACCATCACCGTTAGTAGCAATCCTGATCCCGTCTTTGACCGCCCCAAAGGAACTCTTGGCTGTCATTTGCCACAAGAACAACCACAAGGCAAGGAGCAAGCTAATCTCTCGATAGTCCAGACGTTATAGATATGGAAGTCCAGATGCCAGACATAGACATTGGCGAACACGTACTAATCTTGTCTGCTGGAGCCTACACTACTCCCTATGCTTCACAGTTTGGAGGAGTCCCCATTTCAGAGTTTCTACTCTTGCAGGAGCGCATTGGTGCACGGCTTGGTATTTGTTGAGAGTGACCCATTCTCACCTATCCGCTATATTTATCGGGTAAGCGGCACACTGTACTCTGGGAAGAGCCGATATCAGGAAATACTGGTATTGGAGAGTCCAGATTTTGGGAAAATGCTGGTTCTGGACGGTGTAGTTCAACTGACAGAAAGAGACGAATTTTTCTACCATGAGATGCTTGCACATGTGATACTTCATGCCCACCCCAATCCCAGAACTATTCTTATCGTTGGAGGGGGAGACGGAGGAACTTTGCGAGAGGTGCTTAAGCACAACTCAGTGGAGAGAGTCCAACTGGTCGAGCTAGACAGACAAGTGATTGAAGTTTCCAAGTGTTTCTTCCCTGGGCTCGCCGGAGGCTTTTCAGACCCACGTGTACATGTAAAATGCATGGATGGCACGCGCTATGTTAGACAGGCAAGAGGCTCTTTTGATGTAGTGATAGTCGATGCCACTGACCCAGTGGGCTACGGCAAGCGCCTGTTTACCGACCAGTTCTTTGCTGACGTGTTGTCCATACTGAACAAGACGGGTATGTTCGTAATCCAGACCGAGTCGCTTCACTTTCATCATGAGTTCGTGGCCGATGTGCAGATTAGACTCAGCAAACTGTTTAAGATTGTGGAACTTTATTGTGTCCCATTGGCTACCTATGCAGGCAACTGGTGGACATTCTCTATTGCATCGACCAAGTATCCAGTAGATACACAAAAAAGGAAGCAAGAAGTCATCACTAAGTATTATGATGAGGAGGCACATAGGAAGGCTTTTGTGCCACGTAGCCTGCGCAGGAAACTACTCGACGGCAGCCTGGATTGGTAATTGGAATCAGGAGCGGCAAGGTATTTCCATATGGGGGATGGTTCGCTCTCTCAATTTGAGGGCTATGAGAAAGTCAATATCCAGAGCGATGAGGCTCTGGACGTACTAAACCCATGCCTGCCTCAAAACCTGATGGTTAATCGTTTAAGCAAAACCTTTAATTGCTCAGCAGTGAACCGTTGGTGTATTGCTCCACACATTCCTCATTTTGCTGAGGAATGTACTACTGGAGTCCGCTTTTCAAGTAAAGAATGGTCCAGTTGAAAAGTTTTTTTTGTGAGAACAGCGCGAAAACTATTGACAAGCCATGAACAAGGTGCTAGGATTTTTGCCAGGAATCATCCTGGAGCCAGGCGGCCCTTGTGCGAGGGGACTACATGGCGATAGCGGGAGTCCTGTCGTACGAGGAGGTTCGGGCAAGTGAAGGTGAGTGCATAACTCGCCAAGCGGGCATAGAGACGAGCTCCGTTCGGAGTTCGTTCTTTTTTTGCAGGAAGACTAAAGCAGGAGGAGGAAAGTAGCCATGAGCAGGAAGAACGCACTCATTATCGGTTCTGCGGGGAGAGATTTTCACAACTTCAACACGTATTTCAAGGACAACGATGAGTACAACGTAGTTGGGTTCACCGGCTCGCAACAAGTACCCGGCATCTCTGGAAGAAAATATCCGGCCGAGCTGTCAGGCGGTCTCTATCCGGAGGGGATTCCAATCTACGCGGAGGATGAATTGCCGCGGCTTATCAAAGACTTGAATGTTGATTATTGTGTCTTTTCCTACAGTGATGCTACTTACCAGCACGTCATGGGTATCGGGGCGATTGTAAATGCAGCCGGTGCAAACTACATGATGCTTGGACCCAATGACACCATGCTAAAAAGCAAGAAACCTGTTATTGCGGTGTGTGCAGTGCGAACAGGCGCCGGCAAGAGTCAGACCTCAAGGAGGATTGTTGGTCTCCTCATGGAACGGGGGCTCAAAACCGTTGCCGTACGCCACCCCATGCCCTATGGTGACCTAGTTGCCCAGAGGGTACAGCGCTTTGCTGAGCTCAGTGATTTAGAGAAGCATAAGTGTACCATCGAGGAGATGGAAGAGTACGAGCCATACATCGTCCGAGGAAACGTCATCTACGCGGGGGTAGACTACGCAGCCATTTTAGAGGCGGCGGAAGAAGACCCGAAAGGCTGCGATATAGTCCTCTGGGACGGGGGGAACAACGACTTCCCCTTCTTCAAGCCCGACCTGATGGTCACCGTTGCCGACCCTCATCGGGCGGGCCATGAGCTCTCCTATTATCCCGGAGAAATCAACTTGCGAATGGCCGACGTGGTGGTCATCAATAAGATCGACACTGCCGCTCCGGAGAATATCCAGAAGCTCCGGGAGAATATCGCCAAGGTGAACCCGGATGCAACCGTAGTTGACGCCGCCTCCCCAATCTTGGTTGATGATCCGGATGTAATCAAGGGTAAGAGGGTGCTTGTCATAGAAGACGGCCCGACATTAACGCACGGGGAGATGAGCTACGGCTCGGGCATTGTGGCGGCTCAGCGGTACGGCGCACGAGAACTGGTAGACCCCAGGCCCTACACCGTCGGAACGATTGCCGAAACCTTCAAACACTATCCGCATATCGGGCCACTGTTGCCGGCGATGGGGTACGGAAAAGAGCAGCTAAAGGAGCTGGCTACAACTATCAACAAGACCGATTGTGATGCGGTAGTTGTTGCAACACCCATCAATCTAAGCAGGATCATCGATATTAAGAAGCCGAATACAAGGGTCTACTACGAACTCCAGGAAATTGGAAGACCGAACCTGGACGACATACTGTCGGAATTCGGAAAGAGGCACAATCTTCCCATGAAAATGAAAGCAAGCTCTTCCGGAGGGGTATAAGAATCACGATGTTGTCGAAGTGCGTGTCATCTGCTCCCGTATCGGCTATCCTCACCGATTCTCGTTTGCCCGTCCGGTACGGCCTTTGCTGAGATTGACAAGAATAAATGAAAAAGCCAATCTAGCATGGGTGAGAGGAGGTGGTGTCATCATGTGGGATTGAGTCATTGTCAAGGGAGGTTAGGGCACGGTTTAAGTTAGGGAGAGGGAAGAAGCCAAAGATAATAGTGAAAGGAGAACATCAAAATGGCAAAGATTGTCAATTCTTGGAACGAATGGGATCCGTTGAAGCGCGTGATTATCGGAAGACCAGAGGGCACAAATGTGCCGGCTCCGGAGCCAGCCTGGTGGTACGACCTTCCGAAAGGCGGCTATCCACTTCCGACGTATGGGCCATTCCCGCAGGAGATGGTGGACGCAGCCAACGAGCAGATGAACTATTTCGTGTCGGTGCTTGAGAAACGGGGCGTCAAGGTAGAGCGGCCGACGCTTCATCCTTGTATGTTCAATAAACCTGTCTCGACGCCGGATTGGACGCAGTTGAACATGCACGGTGTCAATAATGTTCGGGACGTTTTTATAATTCATGGCAACTATATCATTGAAGCCACGACCTGCCGCCGCTCCCGGTGGTATGAGTATTTGAACCTCCGACCGCTCTTCGTGGAGTACTTCAAGAATGACCCCGAGGTGGTTCATTTCGGCGCACCCAAGCCACGGCTGACAGATAAGTCGTATGTTAAGAACTATTACTACGACTTCAACCACGTTTGGACGCATGACCAGAAGACACAGCGGCTCTATAATTGGGAGTTCCAGCTCAGTGAGGAGGAACCTCTTTGGGACGGTGCCGATGCTTGGCGGTGCGGTAAAGACATTTTCCATCAAGCTTCCTGTGTGACAAACAGGGGGGGGATGGACTGGTTAAAACGTACATTTGCTGCGCTTGAACCTGGCATTCGAGTTCACGAGGTGCAATTCGACACTCCCGAAGACCCCAAGAAACCGAACAACCACCATCCGTGGCATATTGATGTGAACCTAGCAGTTCCACGACCAGGGCTCTGTTTGTACAATGAGGATTGGAAGCCACGCACTCCAGAGTTTTGGGAGCTATTCAAGAAAAATGACTGGGAGCTGATTCCTGCGGCCAGGCCGACCTATGTACACAAGAACCTGGTTTACCTTACTGACCTGTATGAGTCTAAGTCCTGGATTTCGGTAAATACCTTTAGTGTCGCTCCGAATGTGATGTGTGTCGAAGCTCACGAGACGGCCTTCATTGAGCAACTGACCAAATTGGGGGTTGAAGTAATCCCGATTCCGTACGAAAAAGTGATTCCCTTCGGAGGTGCGTTGCACTGTACCACATTGGATGTTTATCGAGAGGGGAAGTGCGAGGACTACTTCCCGAAGCAGATTCCGGGTTACTAACGAAGCAGTGAGCAAAGGCAATTGACCATTTAGGGGTTTTAGCTGCCTACCATCGGATGATTATCCGTAAGGAGGTGTGAAATATGTGAAATGATAGGAGCATGCTTTAGACCCAGAGAGGGTTAATTTCAGTCATAGGAGATTCTTATTATGGACACATACAATATTCCAATGGGAATTGGTGTTATCGTTGCGCTGGTTATATTTTTCATAGTGGGCTTTGCCATGCTGAGACTGATTCGGAAGAGTGGCAAACGCTTCGTTATAGCCGGCAAGCAACTCCCCTTCTTCCTGGTAGGAACGATGCTGCTGGCACAAGCATTAGATGCGAATGCCACACTCGGGAATGCAGGAGGTGTGTATGCAGCCGGATTCTTCGCTGGATTCCAATTTCCACTGGGGCTGGCCTTGTGCCTTGTGGTGGTTGGGATATGGTATGCGAAGCCCTTGAACCGGATGAACCTGCTCACACTGCCTGATTTCTACTACAGAAGGTTCAACAGACCGACAGAAGTCGTCTCGTCAATTCTAATGACTGTTAGCTTCATCATACTCGTCGCCGGCAACCTCGCTGGTGCTGCCTGGATACTGAGCACCCTTTTCCCCATAAGTTTTGTCTGGGCACTTGTTGCGATGGCTTCTTTAGTCTTTCTATACACTCTTGCTGGCGGACTCTTCGCATGTGCCTCCACAGACATAGTCCAGATATATCCTGCCTTGCTGGCCTTTGTCACCGGTGTTATCTGGATGCTGATTGCCTATGGTGGCTGGAGCTACTTCGCCGGCGCAATTCCGGCTGGCTACTTTGATTTCAGCGGCCTAACAAGCTTAGAGAACGGTGCAATGCTAAACTGGGGAGGCATTCTGGCACTGGCTATAGGCGATGTTGTTGCGCTCGACTTCATGGAAAGAGTCTTTGCTGCCAAGAGCCCTGAAGTGGCCCGAAAAAGCTGTTTCTATGGAGCAGGGTTCACGATCCTAGTCGGTATATGTGCCTCAGTCTTCGGATTGATGGCCTTCAAGCTTCTTCCGGCGGGAATCGAGGACTATAGGATGGTTCTGCCGATACTTGCCACGGGCTATATGCCTTTTGTGGCAGGATTATTCATTATGGTTGGTGTCGTCGCCGCAGGGCTGTCTACCGCTGATGGAGGGATGCTGGGCGTAAGTGCAGTATGGGGCAGGAACATAATCCAGAGAAACATCCTCAAGGTCTGGAAAAAAGAGTATACCCCGACTGAGAGAGCATCCCTCGACCGTAGGCTTCTCATAATCACCCGGCTCATGGGTATACCGGTAATGGCAATTGCGGTTACTCTAGCCTGGTATATGCCTGAACCGGGGATCATGCTGGTCCTCGCTTTTGATGTGGTCTTTGCCGGGTGTCTTGTTCCGCTGACGCTAGGCTTGTACTGGAAGAAAGCCAATGCGTACGGTGCTTTGTCAGGGATGATTGCTGGTACATTGCTTCGAGCGGCTTTCTTCTTTCCTATGGCCAGCCCTCTTATCCCTCTTCCTGAGCATCTATGGGGTTTGGATACAATGATATCTCCGGTTTTATCGCTGGTAGTCATGGTAGTAGTTTGCCTACTGACTCAGAAGCAGGACCCGCCAAAGCATCATGTGATCTACGAGACCCCGGATGACATTGCAGTGCTCTCAACCAAATACTAGGAGCCTGTTGTCGGGATAGACCCACGTAGTGGATGCGGCTGCTTGCTTATCATGAAGGAGAAAGACCGTGGTTAAGAAGACGACTAAGACCTTCGTCATCGCTCTTGGCGGCAATTCCATCCTCAGGGCAAGCCAGAAGGGGACTACCGAAGAGCAGTATGAGAATTTGCACCCCACCGCTGAACAGTTGCTGGGTCTGCTAGGGGGCGACCACCGCGTTGTCATTACCCACGGCAATGGACCGCAGGTGGGCAACCTGCTCCTCGCCGTCGAGGCAGGCAAAAATGTGGTGCCCCCTTTACCTCTGGACATCTGTGGAGCAGCTACAGAAGGCACTATGGGCTACATGATTCAAAATACTCTGGCTAATCATCTGAGACAAGCCGGCAGGCCACATAACATCACCACTGTGGTGACTCAGGTGATAGTCGACAGGAATGATCCTGCTTTTGGGAGTCCCTCCAAACCTATAGGGCCCTTCTATGACGCAGGCGAGGCGGAGCGGCTGCGAAGAGAGAGGGGATGGGACATTATTGAAGACAGCGCCCGTGGCTACCGACGCGTAGTCCCCTCGCCAATACCAGTAAGCATACAGCAAGCCAGGATCATCAAGAGCATGCTGGACGCCGGCGAGATAGTGATCGCCGTCGGCGGGGGTGGCATCCCCATGGTGAGGGAGGAGAATCGCAATCTACGCGGTGTTGAAGCGGTAATTGATAAGGACTACGCCTCAGCCCGTTTGGCTATCGAGATAGATGCTGATGTCCTGTTTATCCTTACTGCTGTGGAATATGTTTATCGCGACTTTGCTACACCGCGTCAGCAGGCACTGGAGGAGCTGAGCGTAGCAGAAGCGAAGAAGCTTCTAGAAGATGGGCACTTCGGTAAAGGAAGTATGGAACCCAAGATCCGGGCAGCAATAATGTTCCTACAAGAAACGGATCCGTCGCGTGAACGAGAGGCAATTGTGACCCTCGCCGAGACTGCGCTGAAAGCGCTTGAGGGCAAGACCGGCACTCGAATTAGGAGGTAGCTAGCGGGAATAAGGTGTAAACTGGAGCTGTGTTGCCCGGTTCGAGAAGAGGTTCATAATTAGGAAGAGACTTCATTCGGCACTGAACTATCAGTTATCGAATGACTTTGACAAGTCACTGCTTAATCATCAGAATACAATACCACCCGACCAGGCACTCCTAACTCTTTTTGTCCGATCATAGGAATGCAGTTCATAAACGTGTTAATCCAATAGAATCAAACAGGAAAGGAGAGGGATAGTATGAAAAGAATGCTGTTTTTGGTGTGTGTAATTATTTCCCTGTTGCCGTTTTTGTCTGGGTGTGGTGAGCCTGCCATTATTAGCGTAGAGTGCGATGAGTTCATGGAGCAAAAGAATGTCACTAGGCAAATTGAAATTTGGCCAGCTTATGCCATTACAGTATACCTGTGTTCTAATCCCAGTACTGGCTTCAGTTGGTCTGAATCTGCCGCTATTAGTGACCAATCTGTAATACAGCAGAAGCACCATGAATTCATGGCTCCAGAAGACCCAGGCCCAGGAACCCCAGGACAAGAGATGTGGCAGTTCAAGGCACTTGAAAAGGGGACAAGCACTATCAAGATGGAGTACAGCAGGCCTGGGGACGACGAGCCGGAACGGACGTTTACTCTGACTGTGATTGTCAAATATTGAATGCAAGAGCAATATTAGACATAAAGAGCGATTTCATGCCTAAAGAATCGCCTGAATCTTGCTTCATACTGGCCACGTAGCCATCATTTCAACACAAGCCGAAGGCACGGGATGGGCGGGACTGCTAGTGTACTACGATTCATCTCTCAACGATGTCGAAAACATGTTTTGATAAGCCAGAGCTCAAAGGTGTAATATTCGACCTGCACGGTGTCCTCGAGTTTCAGGGGAAAGTATACCCCGGTGCTGTCGAATTGCTCGACTCTTTGCGCAAAAAGGGGCTTCCCTTTCGGATTCTCTCCAACAGTACTCTGGAAAGCCGAAAATCATGCGCCGCTAAATTGAGAAAAAAAGGGATTACCATATATGAAGATGAGGTGGTAACTGCCTCATTTGCTACGGCCCAGTATTTGAAAACCCTGCACCCAACATCATGCTGGATAATGCTGAAACGAGAAGGGCTGGATGAGTTCCGTGACTTCCACCACGATTCCGAGAACCCCGAATATATCGTACTGGGAGACTTTCGTGAGGATTTCAATTTCCAGAATCTCAACAAGGCACTGCGGTTGCTTTCCAGAGGTGCCAAGTTGATCGTTATGATACCCGAGATAATCGATAACAGTATGGGGGAGCTCGAGTTGACGGTAGGTGCGTACGGGAAAATGCTGGAAGAGGCAGCCAACATCAAAGCCACCTATATTGGGAAACCCAATCGCTACGTTTTCGAAATCGCTCTTAACACCATGGAAATCACGGAAAAGAACAAGATTCTCATGGTAGGGGACAGAATCAGCACAGATATTCTGGGGGCGAGAAATGTGGGACTGAAGACAGCGCTCGTGAAGACGGGTGAGTTCCGGGAAGGCGATTTGGAATCCCCCATTACTCCGGACTACGTCTTCGATTCAGTTCGCGAGGTCGGAGAACTTTTGCCTTAAACAGCTTTTCAGCGTCGCCATTAGGTGACCTGCATTCTCTAGACTTCAACCCTTTGACCACATTCCAGGATGAGCCCTATCTCGTCACATTGAAAGTACTTCGGGCAGCGGCTACACTCATCCCATATCTTAGACGGGAGCTCTTCTTTTCTCTTCGGTTTAAACCCAAGCGTCTTGAAGAACTCTTCTATCAATGTAAGGGCAATTATCTGCTCAATTCCAATCTGCTTGGCATCCTCTACCAGATACCGAACGATATTTGACCCCAGCCCTCGTCCCCGGAACTCTGGGTGTGTGGTAAGCGAACGTATCTCAGCAGTATCTTTCCAGAGCACGTGGAGACTCCCACAGGCCACAATCTGCGGTTCTCCCATCTCCCTCTGAGCTTCAATTACCACGAAATCACGTATGTTTTCATATATGTACTTCGGCCCCCTGGGGAGCATCAAATTCGAGGTGGCACAGCTATTGATTAACGCCAGCATATCTTCGACGTCAAAAACATGAGCCCTCCTGATGGGTAAGTTATCCATAACGCTCAGCCCCTTTCCTATGGCTCTTTGTAAGCGTCATTTTCTGCCCAAAACGGTAAGGAGAAGCCCCGAACTGCGATGATGCCAGGAGATACCTCTTGAGATTACTCAACATTTCTATCGGATTGAAACTCTAGTTAGCACGCATAACAAGTGCTGGGTTAAGTCTAACAGACTGCACTACGTAGAAACTGCGATACATGATATACTAAGCTATCGAAAGACTCAAATTTAGGCCGGACTATGGAAAAGCTACACCATCTAATTAAGGCCGAGCAGCTCACGCCAGCGATAGTTGCAGAGTTGCTCGCAGAGGCCGAAAGCTTTAATCAATCACTCAAAGCAGGCGTAAGACACTTTGAGAATCTGAAGGGTGTGACTATTTGTAGTCTTTTTTATGAAGAAAGCACTAGGACTCGGTTCTCTTTTGAGAGAGCTGCCTTTCTCCTGGGAGCAAATGCCATCAGTACAGAAAATGCTGCTCAATTTTCCTCAGCCGCTAAGGGAGAAAGTCTGGAGCATACCATCAAAGTGATCAGCGGGGCGGCCCAAGGCCATTTGCGATACGCAGACATCATTATCTTGCGCCATCCAGAAAACGGCGCAGCAGATAGGGCAGCTGGAGTCTCAGGGGTACCGATAATTAATGCCGGATCTGGATCTGACGAACATCCTACTCAAGCTTTGCTGGATGCTTATACGTTTGAAAAGCTCTTGGGAAGATTGGACCATTTTACCATCTCTTTTGTTGGAGATTTGAAGTTTTCCCGAGTAGTTAATTCTGAGGCTTTTTTGCTCAGTCAATGTCCGGGAGTAAAAATGTTTTTTGTTGCCCCCGAAGGATTAGAAATAAGACCTGA
>JACNFS010000081.1 GCA_014384515.1 Dehalococcoidia bacterium
AACAAGGTAGCCGTACGGGAACGTGCGGCTGGATCACCTCCTTTCTAGGGAGTTTCATCTCCTAGGTCGGTCGATAGATTCAATTCTATCGTTTAGCTAAGAAGTCACCTTCCTTCCACTATTCAGTTGTTAAGTTTTTTTGTTGCAGCCCCACCTGTGTGTGGCAGTTGACTATAGTGGTACAATAGTAGACAGAACCAGAATCGGAGATGAAACGTTAGCCGAACAAGGGTGCCAACTGTAACCGGTATTGTGCTTGCTGGTGGCAAGAGCTTGCGTCTAGGACGTGAGAAAGCCCTGGAGAGAATAAATCAACAGAGCCTGATTGAGCGAACCATAGACTGCATTTCCCCAGTCAGCCAGGCAATACTTGTAGTAACTAGCCAAGAGCAGTTCAGTCTTATAGCTGGTGCTCGCTTGAAAGGAAGAGTGATAGTTGACCTTTACTCTGGCAAGGGAGCACTGGGCGCTGTTTATACTGGGTTGGCAAGCGCTGACACTCTTCATAGCTTGGTCGTAGGTTGTGACATGCCCTTTCTCAATCGCGCTTTGTTGCGTCATTTGGTTGACCTTGCACCCGACTTCGATGTGGTTGTTCCTAAGATAGATGACATGACTGAGCCGCTTCACGCTGTTTACTCTAAACGCTGTCTGGCTTCTATTGAGCCCCTGTTGCACCAAGATAGGTTAGCAATATCACAGGTTTTCAGTTTGGTTAAGACTAGATACGTTGGTGAGGATGAAATAGCTGAATTCGACCCGGAGCATTTGAGCTTTTTCAATATCAATACGCAAGGTGATTTGGCGAAAGCTAAGACACTAATAAAGCAGAGAGAGCAATCTCCAGTAGTGGGAAAGGGCAAGTTCTGGTAGTGATTAGCGTTGAAGAAGCGCTAGGCAAAATCTTGGATTTCATTGACATCCTCGAAGAGGAGGAAAAACCTCTCCTGGACTGTCTGGGCCAGGTTTTGGCAGAGGATGTGTATGCTCCTTTTGATGTGCCCCCACAGGATAATTCAGCCATGGATGGCTATGCGGTACGGGCCGGGAGTATTGAAGGTGCAAGTTATGAGCACAGCAAGGTTCTTCGAGTTATTGGCGAGGTAGCCGCTGGTACTGTAGCCAAGGTCAAGGTAGAACCGGGGACATCTGTACGGATTATGACTGGTGCTCCATTACCGCAGGGGGCGGATGTGGTAGTTCCTTTCGAGGCTACCGACGAGGTTGACCGCAAGCGCTTCTCGCTTTCTGAGGCCGAGATTGGTATCTGTTGCAGTCTTCCGGAAGGGTCAAATATCCGCCGGGGCGGCGAAGATATTGTTGAGGGGGAATTGGTGATGAAGCAAGGTAGACTACTTGGTCCTACTGAACTTGGTGTGCTCGCCTCATTGGGAAAGGGAAAAGTTCGTGTCATTCGCCGCCCGGTGGTGGGTGTACTGGCCACGGGTGATGAGGTATTAGATATCAATCAACCACTGCTCCCAGGGAAAATATACAATAGCAATACTTACAGCCTAGCCGCTCAAGTTCTTAGCTTCGGAGGCATTCCAAGACTCTTAGGGATTGCTCCAGATAATGTCGGGCAATTGTCCGTGGCTCTTCGCCGTGGACTCGACTGTGACATGTTGATAACTTCAGGCGGAGTTTCCTTGGGTGATTATGACGTGGTTAAACAGGTTCTGGCAGCCGAGGGAGATATATCCTTTTGGACGGTGCGCATGAAGCCCGGTAAGCCTCTGGCCTTCGGCACATTCAAGAGGAATAGCGGGAAAAGGGTTCCTCATCTGGGACTGCCGGGTAACCCAGTGAGCTCCATGATTACCTTTGAAGTCTTCGCCCGGCCGGCTATTCTCAAGATGATGGGTAAGAGGAATCTGACCAGGCCTACTATAACGGCGACTATGGAAGACTTGATTGAAAACAATGATGGCCGACGCATATTCGCTCGCGTCCTAATTAGCAGTCGGGAAGGTAGCTACTTTGCCAGTCTTACAGGTCCTCAGGGTTCGGGAATTTTGACGTCGATGGCAAAGGCCAGTGGTTTAGCTATTATTCCCGAAACTACCAAGGAGGTTAAGCCGGGAACTACCGTTGAAGTGATGATGCTCGACTGGGATAAGGCTCAAGATTCATGAGGGAAATGAACAATCCTGTCTTTGTTCAATGACAGTTCTTGGTTGGTACAGTCTCAGTTCTGAGAGGAATAGCGAGTATAGACATAGACGGAGTTAGACACTTGGTCGAAGTATTGGACTGAGGATTGAGAGACAGATGATTTTCGAAGCATCCGAGTTCGTTTTCAGGCCACCGTCTTTGGTTTCTCGAGCCCGGCGGGTCTTGATCAAGCCCAATGCTGGGCATCCGGTTCCATATCCGGTAAGTACAAGCCGAGAGACCATAAACGCAATTATCGAAAACATCAAGCAGGTCAGCGATGCGGATATCATTATCCTTGAAGGGACACCTAGCGGGGAGTCGATTTACCCAATATACCAAGCCTTGGGTTATGATTTCCCGAGGGTGCTCATGTTGGACGTCAGAGATTGCATCTGGGTAGAAGTGGAGAACCCCCTGCCTCATGCCTTTGCTGCAGCTACATTTTGGGTTCCCAATGTTGTCCTTTCTAGTGACTATCTGATTAGCGTAGCTCCCTTCAGGATCCTTGGCAAGAGCGGCAGCTTCAGCGTGAAAAACCTTCTGAGTCTGTTGCCCATAAGCAAGTATAAAGGGGAGGCTCTTGAGGGCTGGGGAACTCTATATGAATTGGGAATCGACAAAGTGCTTGCTGACCTCTATTTCACCTTGCCTTTCGATTCAGGCATTATCGACGCCCGCCAGAAGTTTTTTGGCATCGATGACCCGCTTCAGGGAAGGACAGAACAATATGGGAAGATCTTTGCTGGCGAGCCATACGAAGTTGACCGAGAAGCAGCGCAGACAAGCGGGGTGGAAGCAGAATATCTGAAACTAATTGAAGCCGGCAAGGCCGAGTTTGAGTCCTGAGGTTTATGATGGAAACAGATGGAACGAGCGAGCTGGAAGACCTCACTTATTTCGTTGACCTGGACTGGTTTCAGGAAAGTGACCGATCTTTCGTCGTTATTGCACAGCACTGCCTTTGTCCAGATTGCAAAGAACGACTGGCTTCGGAACCAGGAACCATGACGCCGGCCGCACTGGTAACGAATATCAGACATTGCTGTTCCAAGCTCCCTGGTTTTATTAGCCCCAAGCTGCCGCTGCTTGAGAAAGTATTTCGGCTCTTTTTGTCTGAAGGCAATGAATCATTAAGCCTTACGAAATTGACAGCGCAATTGAGCTTCAACTCAGACAGCCCTGTCTCCTTATCTCCTCAGACTCTACAGCACCTTCTAGACAACAACCAATACTATGGCTTTCGCCGGAGACTTTGAGAAGAGTAAACCGAACTGAATATGAGCCCCGCTTGGGTCTTGTCAGTGCCTTACTTCAAAGTTAGCAAACTGTCCGGTGAATGCAGACCAATTTACCTCAATGTTCTCTACCAGAGACTCGGGCGGTCCCACCTCGAGCTGCCTGACTAGCTCTTCAAGTTTTTCTTTATCCCCTTCGGCACGAACCTCGACAGCGTTCAATCGGGGTAAGTTACGCACGTAGCCCCGCAAGCCTAATGATTTGGCAAGACGGGAAGTGAAAGCTCGATAGAAAACACCTTGAACCTGACCATGAATTGTAGCTGAGACGTGAGCTAATTCAGGCATCTTGTATCTATTTAACCTCCCTCCGTAGTTTGTCGAAAGGAAACTTTGCTCTTCTAGCTTACCTTCGAGATTATATTAGACTGCTCTAGCAATGACTGGATGGACCTTGTCCAGCCGGCTCAGTCCAGCTTTGTGGGCTAATTCAGTGGCCTCAAGGAATTCTTCTCGCAGTAGCGGTCTGGCCAATTGGGGCGTCTGGGAAGCCTTATGGTGGGGGTGGTATTGAGCCATAATATTGACGTAACTATTTTGAGAAATCTCCTCGGCTATAAAGTTTATTGTGTCCTTTGTGCCAGCAAGCTTGTGGGGCAAGACCAAATGGCGTATCAGGAGACCACGAACGGCTATCCCGTCTTCGCTGATTTGGAGGTCACCTACCTGGCGATGCATTTCCTTAACAGCGGCCCGGTTCACCGAAGGGTAATTCTCTATGTCCGATAGCTCTTCAGCAACCTTTTCATCAGAATATTTCATGTCCGGCATATAAATGTCCACAATACCATCGAGAATCTTCAAGCTTTCTACTGAGTCATAGCCGCCGGAGTTATAGACCAGCGGCAACCTTAAACCCAGCTCTACGGCTGTCCCCAATGCCTCGAGGATCTGAGGCGCAACATGGGTTGGTGAGACTAGGTTTATATTATGGCAACCTCTGGCCTGGAGGGCTAGCATCATTGTCGCTAGCTCTTCCTTGTCGACTTCAGTTCCATCGCCGAGCTGGCTGACAGAGTAATTCTGGCAGAAAACGCATTTTAGGTTGCAATTGGTGAAAAAGACAGTCCCGGAACCATGCTTGCCCACTAGTGGTGCTTCCTCGCCGAAATGAGGTCCGTAGCTGGATACTACTGCCAGCCGAGCAGTATGACATTTGCCAGTCTCACCAGCTAGTCGGTTAACAGCACAATGGCGAGGACACACATGGCAATTCTGCAACAAATCCCTAGCCGCTTCTACCCGCTCAGTTAACTTGCCGCTATAGTGAAGCTCCAAATAAGGCGCCATGCATTTCATTCCTCAGAAGAGTTTGACGTCTTCTTACCCTTTTTGATCACCTGTACTTCTGTTTGAGGTACGAAAGTGGTAATATCCGTCTTTTTGGTTCCCTTCTTGGGCTTCCTGGGTTCTCTCCGCCTAAAGTCCTTACTTCCCATGTTATTCCTCTTATTAATTGTATATCAGGTGTAGCAACAGAAGTTTAGCAAAGGCTAGTTCCCTTGTAAAGGATTGGCACCATTCTTGACTTTTGCCCCAGCTTTATTTATACTAACAGCCCGAAATTGACTTAGGCTAGGCATCTTGACAGTTTGAATAGATTGCCCGAGTGGCGCAATGGCAGCGCAACCGACTTGTAATCGGTAGGTTAGTGGGTTCGACTCCCCTCTCGGGCTCTGACTTTAGGTCTGGGCTAGGAGGGGTGCCGGAGTGGTTAATCGGAGCAGACTGTAAATCTGCCGCCCTGAGGGCTACGTAGGTTCGAATCCTACCCCCTCCACTGTGCTTGGAGTTTTGAAGATTATGGATTGAATAGTGTATAATTGAGAGCGGAACTTTATAACATATAGAGTCTGCCCACATAGCTCAGTCGGTAGAGCACGTTCTTGGTAAGAACGGGGTCACCAGTTCGAATCTGGTTGTGGGCTGGGCAAAGAAGGAGGTTTTCTGAAATGGCAAAGAAGATGTTTGAACGTACCAAGCCTCACATCAATGTGGGCACAATAGGTCATGTCGACCACGGTAAGACGACTCTGACTTCGGCGATAACCTTGTGCCTGTCTAAAGCGGGAGGCACAGCGTTTCGGTCGTTCGAGTCTATAGACAATGCTCCCGAAGAGAAAGCGCGAGGCTTGACGATCGCCATTGCTCACATTGAGTATGAGACTGAGAAGCGTCATTACGCTCATGTAGATTGCCCAGGGCATGCTGACTATATTAAGAATATGATAACCGGAGCAGCTCAGATGGATGGGGCAATACTGGTGGTCAGTGCTCCGGATGGCCCTATGCCACAGACCCGTGAGCATATTCTTCTGGCTCGCCAGGTAGAAGTGCCCTGCGTGCTGGTTGCATTGAACAAAGTAGACATGATGGAAGATGAAGAACTGCTGGAGCTTGTTGAACTTGAACTCAGGGAATTGCTTTCTAAGTATAAGTTCCCTGGCGACGAGACCCCTATTATCCGAGTAAGTGCTCTCAAGGCCCTGGAATGTGGCTGTGGTAAACGGGAGTGCCAATGGTGTGGTCCAATTCTTCAGTTGATGGACGCTGTGGATGAATACGTCCCACTTCCGGTGAGGCCGAAGGATAAACCTTTCTTGATGCCCGTAGAGGATGTTTTTGGCATTAAAGGGCGCGGGACTGTGGCCACCGGTAGAGTAGAGCGAGGTGTGATTAAGACAGGAGCCGAGATTGAAATCGTAGGCATAAAAGAGACGCGCAAGACTGTGGTGACCGGGGTCGAAATGTTCCACAAGACTCTGGAGTCGGGGGAGTCTGGGGACGCTGTTGGCTGCTTGCTCAGAGGTGTAGAGCGTGATGATGTGGAAAGAGGTCAGGTTCTAGCAGCGCCGGGCTCAGTTAAGCCTCACACTCACTTTGAAGGTGAGGTGTATGTGCTGACCAAGGAGGAAGGCGGTCGGCATACTCCCTTCTTCAACGGCTATAAGCCCCAGTTCTATATCAGGACTCTAGATATTACCGGAAGTGCGGAGTTGCCAGAAGGAGTCGAAATGGTCATGCCTGGCGATAATATAAAGATGACCATAAAGCTCATTTATCCGGTAGCGCTGGAGGAGGGATTGCGCTTCGCTATCCGAGAGGGAGGTAGGACAGTAGGAGCTGGTGTGATTAGCAAAATCCTTGAGTAGTTATGGCCAAGAAAGGTGAATCGCGTGGTGTCATCCATCTGGCGTGTACTGAGTGCCAGGAGAGAACCTATACCACTGCTAAGAACAGGAAGAATGACCCCCAGCGATTGGAATTGAAGAAATATTGTCCTCGCTGCCGTAGCCACACGCTCCATCGGGAGACCAGATAGCTTTTGACCAAGAAAAGCCAGGCCCTAGCTACCAGGCCCAAGAAAAGGTCCCGTTTTGCTTTTGTTGGTGAGATCATAGGTGAATTAAGAAAGGTAGTTTGGCCAACAAGGCAGGAAGCGATCCGTCTGACAATTATGGTTATCATTGTATGCGTTACTGTCGGCATCATCCTGGGGTCTCTTGATTATGGCTTTGCTGAGATGGTCACTAAGTTGCTCTTAGGTGGGAGCTAGGGCAATGAGTAACGATGGCAAACAGTGGTACATTGTGCACACCTACTCCGGTTATGAGGAACGAGTTAAGAGAGCCTTGGAACAGCGAGTTAAGTTCATGGATGGTGAGGACAAGATATTCCAGATAGTGATACCTACTGAAGATGAAATTGAGATTAGGAGTGGACAGCGCCGAATAGTGACCAAAAAGGTCTTTCCCGGGTATGTCTTGGTTCAAATGAGGATGAATGATGATAGCTGGAACGTGGTGCGTAACACACCGGGGATTACCGGCTTTGTCGGTGGTGGCAACAAACCGACACCCATAGCTGAAGAGGAGGTTAACGCTATTCTGAAGCAAATGGTGGAAGGTTCGCCCCAAGTCAAAGTAGGCTTTAGAAAGGGAGAGAGCGTTCGAGTGGTTGACGGTCCTTTCACTGACTTTGTCGGCTTGGTTGATGAGATAAACATGGGAAAGGGGAAGGTAAAGGTTTTGTTGACCCTTTTCGGACGAGAAACATCAGTAGAGCTTGATTTCTTGCAAGTGGAGAGGATGTAAATGGCCAAAAAGGTTAAGGCTATCATTAAGCTACAGATTGAAGCTGGTAAGGCCACACCAGCCCCGCCAGTGGGGCCGGCTTTAGGGCAGTATGGAGTCAATATTATGGCTTTCTGTAAGGACTATAATGACCAGACTGGCTCCCAAGCTGGCTCTATTATTCCCGTGGAGATAACCGTGTATGAAGACAGGTCATTCATTTTCATTACTAAGACGCCGCCAGCATCTGATTTGCTGAAGCGAGCCTTGAATCTTGAGAAAGCTAGTAGTGCTGCTGGCCAGGAAAACGTAGGTACATTGCCGCGTGAGAAGCTTTATGAGATTGCGCAACTGAAGATGAAGGACTTAAACGCTCTAGACGTTGAAGGAGCAGCGCGGATTATTGAAGGTACGGCTCGTAGCATGGGAATTGATGTGGAGTAGACAATGGCGACTCGCGGAAAGAAATACCAGGAAGCGGTTAAACTCGTCGATAGAGCTAGCGCTTATGAGCCTCGTGAAGCTATCGAACTAGCCAAGAAAGCTGCCTTTGCCGGCTTTGATGAAACGGTCGAGCTTCACATGAAGATGGGAGTTGATCCTAGAAGCGCTGACCAGCAGGTGCGAGGCATAGCCCTCTTGCCTAATGGACTAGGCAAGAAGGTTCGAGTTCTCGTCTTTGCTCAAGGTGAAGGAGCAAGGTCTTCCGATGAAGCCGGGGCTGATTATGTCGGCGGCGATGAACTTGTCAAGAAGATTGAAGATGGCTGGCTTGACTTTGATGTAAGCATAGCTACTCCAGACATGATGGGTAAGGTAGGAAAGCTGGGAAAAATCCTGGGGCGAAAAGGATTAATGCCTAACCCTAAGTCAGGCACGGTAGTGGCGGCCGACGATTTGCCCAGAGCAATTGGCGAAGCTCGCAAAGGTCGGGTAGAATTCCGGCTGGATAGGACAGCGATTATTCACGTGCCTATCGGTAAGGTCGGCTTCGATGAGGCCAAACTATTGGAGAACTTAACCGCCCTGATAGAAGCTGTACTAAAGGCCAAACCTAGTGGCGCTAAGGGGCAATATGTTAAGAGTGCTTCCTTATCAACCACCATGGGGCCTGGTATCAAGCTGGATTTGAAGTCTACTCTGGAGTTGCCGCTCAGCTCCTTATGAATTGAATAGATTCCTATGTCGTGCCAATGATGGCAGGTGCCGTGGAGCTTAAAGCAGATGCCTGCCCAGGCGTGTTTGATTTGATGTGTTCTTCTGAACCCAGATCAAGTCCCTGTGTCATGGCACAGGGACTTCTTAGTTTTTGAGAGGTGTGACAATGTTGAAAGAGAGAAAAGAACAAATCATAAACGAATTAGCTGATAGTCTGTCTCGGTGCACTATTGCTATAGCTACGGACTATCGGGGGCTTTCAGCTAAAGAAGCGGTACAGCTGCGCCGGCGGCTGGCTGGGCTAGGCATAGAGTATCGGGTGGTGAAAAACACCCTTACTCGCTTTGCCTGCGAAAAAGCTGGCAAAAAGCAGCTAGAAACGTTGCTGGTGGGTCCTTTAGCTATGGCTTTTGGCTATGATGACGTGATTAAGCCGGCACAGGCTTTGAGTGAACATATTCGGTCTTTTGGCTCAGTGTTGCAAATCAAGGGTGGAGTGCTGGGTGATCGGCTGCTTACGGCTAAAGAGATTTTTGCTCTGGCTGTTACACCGCCAAGAGACATCCTGATTTCTCAGCTAGTGGGGCAATTGCAGGCTCCACTGCAAGCTTTACATAATGTTCTCAGCGCACCTTTGCAAGGACTTCTGAATGTAATTCAAGCTAGAATCCAGCAACTAGAAGGAGGGTAAAATGTCACCGAATGAAGTTGAATCTGAGCAACCTAAAGTGGAAGAGCAAGTCGAGGAGGCACCAGAGGCGAAGAAGGAGTCTAAGGCCAAAGTGACTTCGTCACAGAAGACCAAGGCAATAACAAAGGAAGACATCATAGCTGCGGTCAAGAATATGACGGTGTTGGAATTGGCTGAAGTAGTGAAAGCTTTGCAAGAAGAGTTTGGGGTCACCGCGGCAGCACCGGTGGCAGCGGTTGCATCTGCGCCAGGAGCGGCACCGGCGGAGGAGGAGGAAAAGACGGAGTTCTCTGTAATCCTTAAGGAAATTGGCGAGAATAAAATCAGTGTGATTAAGGCGGTGCGAGAGCTAACCCCTTTAGGGCTAAAGGAGGCTAAGGACTTAGTGGAAAGTGCGCCCAAGGCGGTGAAAGAGGGAGTCAACAAGGAAGAAGCGGCCACTGCCAAGCAGAAGCTGGAGGAAGCTGGGGCAACGGTGGAAGTTAAATAGCGGTTCGAGTCGCAGGGCGCTATAGAAGATTTAGCTGTATCACAAGCAGCTATAGAAAGAGCTCGCCAAAGGTTGTCTATGAGCCTCGGAAGGCTGGACCCTTTGGCGGGCTTTTCGTTGCTCCTGCTAACGCCAAGCTTGTTTCAGCACGTAGGTGAGCCGCCTTTTGCGTTCATTACTGCGGCTCCTTCCGCTGTGCCCGTCTAGCGAAGACAGGGATACCAATAGCTGAAATCATGACGGTAATCAGGATGATGGGGATTATTATGTCAGGATAAATCGAAGCATCGGGAATGCCGGAGGTGACCACTATCTGGGCCAGAACAGCAGCCGATAGTCCTCTGGGGAACATAGTGGTTAGGAGGCCTTTGTTGGCCAACAGAGTTCTGTTACCCAAGGAACTAATAAGCACAACTAAGTACCTGACGAATAGGAGCAGAAGGGACAGAATGAGGGAAAGGATAATGAGCCTCGGCTCATTGAAGGTCATGATGAGGCCCAGGTAGATAAAGAAGAAGGTTTTGATGAAGAAAGATATTTGAGAATGGAATTTCTTCATTATTTCAGTTGCCGCAACTGTTCGCCTAATCGTGAATAGTTTAGGTATTCTGATGCCGTTTCCTAGCACAAGACCGAAGACCAGAGCAAAGATGACACCACTCCCGTTCATACTCTCTACGATGAAGTAGAGGACAAAAACAACAGCTAGAGTCAAAATGTCGTCGTAATCTTGTCCTTTCAGTCGGGTGAGTAGCCAGAGCCAGATAATCCCGGTCGCAGTTCCAACTGCAGCTCCTAGACAAAACTGTATGCCAATGGCCTTTCCTGCCATGGAAAGCAGGTTGCCTTCTGTGCCTGTGGTCATGATCTGCAAAATGACCAGGGCGATGATGATGACTAACGCACCATTGAGAGCTGATTCCAGACTCAGCACTGATGAGACTTCATCGGTGACCCTGGCTCGACTGATCAGAGGCATGACTATGGAAGGGCTGGTGCCGCCTACGATAGCACCAAGCAACAGGCTATGTAGCAAACCCCAGTCAAGCAGGTAGTAGACGAAGGCTGCTGTCGCTGCCATGCTGATTGCTATGCCTAGAAAAACCAATATAGTGGCTCTGTGTGCGCTGGACAGTATTGTGGTGATGTCTAGGTCCAGGCCGCCGTGAAACAGAATAACAACCAAGGATAGAGTGGCGATTATCTGTGAAGCTGGAGCTAGATCAGAAGGATCTACGATGTAAAGAACAGGTTCTATCAAATAACCAAGTGTAATCAGTATGAGTACATCAGGAATACTGGTTTTTCGAAACAGGTAATCGGCGAGGAAGCCAATAATCAGGAGGATTCCAGCCAGCCCCAGAATTTGTGCAGCCGTCACTTTTGGTTTCTCGATTCTACTGTGCCAACACGGGCTGCAGTCTCAGTCTGCCTGGCTATTTGATACCTTTTTGCAGTATCCGCCATTTGCAAAACGCTGCTTGGTGTTTCGGCAAGTATATTAGAAAAGTTGGATAAGGGCAAGATTTTGGGCTTGCGATTCACTACTGGCCACTTTAGCCCAAATAGTGTAACATTGGTGGTTGAACAAGCGGATGTATGACTAGAGATATCTAGTAACATCTTCGATTATGAAGGAGACTGGATGGTAGAGAGCGTTCTGGACTTAATCGGGAAAACACCTCTTGTAAAACTGCACAAAGTAAACGATACTGGCTCAGAGATTTGGGCCAAGGTGGGGG
>JACNFS010000056.1 GCA_014384515.1 Dehalococcoidia bacterium
GGTGTAAAGGTTTTATTAAAGCGCTCGTGGAACGGCCTTTGAGGACTTATCTTGAAGTTGGCATTTTCAACTCTTCGAGCTTGGTCACCGCTTCCCGATTAATCTCTGCAGTCTTGGTAAAGCGTTTCTGGCTGCTTCGTACCCTGCCAGTATAGCCTCTTCCCCCTTGTGAAACTCAAATGATTCGATGCGACTGACATCGGGACTTATGACTATATCCGCTCTCGGTATCCTCGCCTTTATTATCTCGTGCTCCATGATGTAGATTGACTGTATCAAAGTGTTGAATATGTTTGGGACCTCAGCCATTTCATCCCCTTTCGGTGGACTGACAGTGCGCGCACGCTTTTGTGGCTCGACGAGAACATTTACGGCGATGATGAACTTCGCCCCCATATCTCGGACAATATCCGTAGGAATAGGATTGGTAAGACCGCCATCAACTAAGCACCTGCCTTCAAGTGTTACCGGCACAAATACACCTGGTGTCGAGATACTGGCTCTTACCGCTTCTATTACTGAGCCTTTTCTCAGTACTACCGTTTCGCCGGTATTAACATCAGTGGCCACAGCCGCAAATGGTATTCTCAGATCTCTGAAATCCACGTCTCCAATTAGGGAATGCAAAAGCTCTTCTATTCTCCGGCCACGAATAAGGCCTTTTCTTAAGGAACCCAATTTGGGGTCCAGCAACCGCGCTAGCTTCCTCCAACCCGTATTTATGGCTATCTCTTCTACCGCATTTATCTCACCTTCCTTGACAAAGCAAGCGCCCATCAACGCGCCCATACTGGTGCCAGCTACCATATCAACAGGAATTGATGCCTCCTTTAGGGCTTTCAGGACGCCAATGTGAGCAAAGCCGCGAGCTGCACCACTACTTAGAGCTAAGCCGATTTTAGGAGGCTTACGTCTGAAGAATTCCATTTGACTAGTTATCTCGCCTACGGACGGGAAAACATCTGACAGTTAACCTGGCGGAGAGGGTGGGATTCGAACCCACGGTCGCCAAAGACGACACGCGCTCTCCAGGCGCGCCTGATAGGCCACTCCAGCACCTCTCCTGTGCTTTGGCGGAGAGGGTGGGATTCGAACCCACGGGGCTCATCGCCCACCGCTTTTCGAGAGCGGCACCATAAACCACTCGGACACCTCTCCGGCTGGTGACAATTATAACATTCTGAATCTGGCGACAAAAGCCATTGGCTACTTCGAGACTCCATTCCCATTGCCTCGCCTACCTTAGCATGCTATAATCTGGCTTTGGGGTTCAGTAGGGAAGTATATCTATGGTGGACTGGGGATTCGCTGCACAAATCGCCGGCGTTGGCTTTCTAACAGTCTTTGTAGTTCTTGGTATTCTGTCTTTGATTTTGTGGTTGCTGAGTCTGTTGCTCAATAAGGTAACCGGCAAGCTAGGTAAAGGCAAGTCAGAAGGTGGTTAACGTATAGTGGAATTATTCGAAACTGGGTTTAGTTCGCTTTACTGGGGCCACCTGATAATGTGGCTTGTTGCTTTCGGCTTCATATACTTGGGCATCGCCAGGAAAATGGAGCCTTTGCTACTGGTCCCCATAGGCTTTGGCATGTTGCTGGTAAACTTGCCGCTGGGTGGCCTGTTTGAATACGTGGGAGGAATGCCTGAAGGGTTACTGTCCAAGATATTCACCTATCTAATCGCCGGAGAGATAGTCCCTCCCCTCATATTTCTCGGCTTAGGAGCTATGACTGATTTCGGCCCGCTTATTGCCAATCCCAAGACCCTGCTCCTCGGCGCCGCAGCACAATTTGGAGTCTATTTTGTCCTATTTATGGCTCTTCTTTTCGGATTCGATATCAGGGAAGCCTGCTCTATAGGCATAATTGGCGGAGCTGATGGGCCAACCAGTATCTACCTATCCGCTAACTTGGCTCCTCACCTACTTGGTCCTATCGCAGTAGCCGCCTATTCCTATATGGCACTGGTGCCTATTATCCAGCCACCAGTAATTAAGGCTTTGACGACCAGGAAAGAGCGGGCAATTTATATGGAGCCGCAGCTAAGAGAGGTGTCTACATTAGAGAGAATTCTATTTCCGCTGATAGGGGCGGTAGTCATCATTTTGCTTGTTCCCAAATCAGCTCCTCTCATCGGCATGTTTATGTTTGGCAATCTACTGCTAGTTAGCGGAGTCACCGACAGACTAGCGAAAACCGCCGGCGATGCCTTCATGGATATCCTGACCATCCTCCTTGGCATATCTGTTGGAGCATCAATGCCAGCGATGCTGTTTCTTAGGCCGGAAACGCTATTTATTTTCTTCCTGGGTGCAGTAGCTTTTGCCGGTTCTACTGCTGCCGGCACATTGCTAGGCAAACTAATGAACCTTGTATCCAGAGAGCCGATCAACCCAATGATAGGGGCTGCGGGAGTTTCAGCAGTGCCCATGTCCGCCCGCGTAATCCAGAAGTTGGGCCAAGAGGCGAATCCCAGGAACTTTCTTCTAATGCATGCCATGGGACCAAACATAGCTGGCGTTATCGGCACTGCTGTAGCTGCCGGCATATTCTTGGGCATGTTGGGATAGGCAGTGCTTGCTGCTTTCGTCTTGTCCTGACGTGGATCTGCATAAACAGCCCCCAATGATTAAGCATTGTTGCCGAATAGAATCAGACACAGTAGCGGGAGTCAGCCTCGCAATATTGTGGTAACATTGGAACGTATACATTTAGATGTGGGAAACGAGTACAGTACGATTTGTCTTTGCTCACACCCCGTCATGCCTCAAACAGGGGAACAACTGAATGAGTGACGTGCTCTTGGTCTGGGGACACTCTGTCGTCTACGTACTGCTCGTCTTATTTGTCGGGATGCGGGTAGCCAGATATTGCGATATCATTAGAATGCAGGGCTAGTGCATGAGCCACAGTGAAGATATTTTGGTCCTCTCAGTGCAACAAATGCCAAGGGTTACCGATGGGGATGCGCATTTGACTTGATGACATTCAAAATGGAACGTGTATAAGGAGTGCAGAAACTATGGGAGAAGGCATCAGGGGCATAGAAACTATCGAGGCCGAAGCTGAAAAGATACTTGAATCGGCTACGAGGAGGGCCAATGAAATCCTCCTTAAGGGCAAAGAGGAAGCTAGCCAAATTCTCTCTTCTGACATGCCTATGGATGGAGTCAAAGCCGAATGTCAACAGATTTTGCGCAAGGCTAAAGAAGAAGCGGAGAGAAAAGACGAGGATTCCAGAAAGAAAGCCTCCCAAATTAGGATCGATGCCGATAACAAGGTAGGTACAATCGCTGAGCGCATGGCAAGTATTATCACTGGAGCCAGGTCCAGATGATACCTGTAGTGCTCAATACCCCCGAGGCTATGCTCAAGATTAGAGTAATAACAATGAGGGATTACTCGGAGAAAGCCCTCAAAGCTTTACATGGTGTCGGGGTGCTCCACGTTGAGCAGAGTAAAGAGCTAAAGCCTGTAGATGGGGCAGCTATTGAACGTGAACGAGGTGAGGTTGGCAAGCTATTAACCTATGTTGACAGTGTCTTAGGTTACCTACCGAAGAAAGAGAAGGTATCTCTCGCAGAGGATACTGAAGTAATATATTCCCGACCCCTCAGCGAACTCAATGATGAAGTGGTTTCATTATGCACCAGGCTCTCTAACCTGCAACAGAGGAGTGTCGGACCCAGAGACGAGGTCAAGCGGCTAACCGAGCTAAAGAGGTATCTTGAACCCCTTGCACAACAAGCTCCCCTGAGATTGAGGGATCTAAATTTCTCCGGACAATATCTCTTTTCCCAGGTCTTGCTGCTCCCCAGTGAGCGCTATGAGAGTTTACACGGTCAGCTCAAGAATTACTTGCTTGAAAGCATTGTTGCCGCAGTAGAAAACGAAAACGTTCTCTTTGCCATTGGTAAGGTTGAAGACCAAAAAGTAATAACCTCACTAGTTACTGAGGCCGGAGGTAAAGAGCTCCAAGTACCAGACGAGGATTTGACCTTGCAGGAATTCCTTGAAGCAGGCGAGGAGAGAATCCATAACCTTGAACTGGAACTAGCCAAACTCTACGGAGAATTGCAAACCGAAATTAGAGAGAACCTGGAGAGGCTTGTTCTGCTCAAAGAGGTATTATCAGCCGAGAATGAGAGGTTATTGGTTTTGGAAAAGGCCTGTGAAGCCAAGTATGTAACCTTAATTGAAGGATGGATTCCTGAGAGCAGCAGTGAACCCGCAATTTCAGAACTTAGAGACAGTATAGACTATGTATTTATTGACGCAAGGAAGCCAGAGCAATCAGAAGAGCCCCCTACCAAATTGAGGAATTTGAGAGGGCTCGAGCCATTTCAGGTCATTGTGAACCTGTTTGGCATCCCAAAGTATGGGCAATGGGACCCTACACCTATAGTAGCTTACTCATTTGCTTTGTTCTTCGGCCTTATGGTAGGTGATGTAGTGTATGCCTTGGGGATTCTGCTTCTTGGCAGGTTTCTCCTGCTCAGGTTTACTGATAATCCTGAATCTGAGGGCTTTAGACTATTTCAGAAGATAATATATACAGGTGGCTACGTTGCTCTATTCATCGGCTTACTTACCGGGACCTATTTAGGTAACTTTTACGAATTTTTCGGGATTGAGAGCTTAGCCCTTGCTGAGGGGGTTAAAGAAACACTTCAAGATCCAATCTCGTTTATAGTGCTGGCGCTAATAATAGGTTTCATCCATGTCAACATAGGCCATGTTCTGGCCCTCATCAGAGGAATAAAGGAAGGAACTAAGGGGGTATTACCTAGTAAGATTGGATTGTTTATCCTTCAAATCTGTGGGATACCATACCTCGTGTATGCCTTACTTCAGGTCGATATTCCTCTATTAAATGCACAAATGCTCTCTATCATGGGATATGCTTTAATGCTGAGCATAGTGCTGATTGTTGTCTCTTCTATTATCCGGCAGGGGGCTTTCTTAGGAAGCATTTTTTGGATATTTGATATAGCTGGTCTGTTCGGCGATATCATGTCATATTCTAGGATAGCCGGAGTGGGATTAGCCACATTTTATCTGGCATTTTGTTTTAACCTGATGGCAGATTTATTCTCCAGCATGATACCGGGTGTAGCTGGACTCATCATCGGCGGCATCATAGCCATTGTTATTTTGCTCATAGGACATACGCTTAACCTCGCTCTTTGCGTTCTCACTGGCTTTATACACTCTCTCAGACTATGCTTTGTCGAGTTTCTATTCAAGTTCTACGAAGGAGGGGGAAGAGAATACAGTCCATTCAAATTAAAGACCAGGGCATCTGTAGTTGTCGGAGCCAAATCTTAGCAAGGAGGTGTAAACAATGATAGTTGACCCAGCATCCCTAGCGGTTCTTGGCGGTGCGCTCGCTTTAGTCGGTGGTTTGGTCGGTTCCTCAGTGGGTATAGCCGTTGGTGCATCGGCCGGCATAGCTACCTTAGCTGAGGAGCCTGGACAATTCAGGAATGTTATCGTGCTGGCATCTTTACCCATGACACAAACATTTTACGGGCTTATCATATTCATACTCATTTTGACTGCAGTAGTTCCCGGATTGCCAGCAGAAGGCGGCAGCGGTTTTGCCGTGCTTGGCTGTGGGATTGTCGCTGCCCTGGCCGAATTTTTCTCGGCGACATATCAGGGCTCGGTGTGCGCTTCTGGCATCGCTCTCTTGCCCAAGACGAAGGGGCAGATACTAACTAACGCTATGCTGCTAGCTGTCTTTGTCGAGCTGCTGGGTGTCCTGGGGCTAGTGTTCACCATAATGGCGATAAACATGCTAGGACTTATGTAGGGGTGTCTAATGGAGGGAATGGAGAAAATAAGCAGAGCTATTCTCGATAAGGTAAAAGCTGATGCGGAGCAGATAGTAAAAGAGGCTGAAGAGAAGGCATGGCAAGAGCTAGAGAAGGCCGAAAAGCAGAGGGAAACAGAGTTCAAGGAAGAAAAGCGTAAGATAATTGAGGAAGCTGAAAGACAAGCTAGCAGAATTCTAGCTCAGTCCTCAATAAAAGCGCGCCAAGAGTTATCGAGGGCCAAAACTGAGATAATTGATGGGATAGTCAGCAGAGTAAGAAACACATTACCTGCGATTTCAAGTGATGAAGGCTCTCTTCTGAACTTGATTAAGGAAGCTGTTGAGGAGCTTGGTGCTGACGAAGTCAGGGTTTATGTTTCGCGTAAGAATATTAGCGCGGTGCGAAAACTAGTTAAAGGGGATAAAGGCCTAGCCAGCAAGATAATGGAAATCAAGGAATTTGACTGTGCTGGAGGGATTATAGCTGAGAACATTGATGGGAAAGTTAGCATAGACAATACCTATGAAACCAGGCTCGAGATGTTGCTACCTCAGATTGTACCTGAGATAAGCCGGGAACTCTTTGGAAACTCGTAGGAGCCGATTTTGCCTGATACTAAATATGCATTTATGTCCGCCTATTTGAAAGGTGAAGAGGCTAGAGTGGTGACCCTTGACCACATAGATAGGATGTCCAGAACTTCTAGTGTCAACGATGCCTTGGCAACCATCACCGGGACCGATATAGGAAACTACTTTCAAGAAGTGCCTATTAGAACCTTCGATGACCTAGATGAATGCCTATGGAGGTACTTTAGAGAGTACCTTGCCCACCTAGAAGCATTTAAGTTCCTGCCTGCTGATATGCGCAAAGTATTGAGGGCATACTTGGTGAGATACGACGTCTTCAATGTCAAAGCTGCTCTATGTGGAACTCCAATAGGTAAGAAAGCCAGTATGTTGCCGCTGGGAGTCATATATAATCATGGATTGCTAGATGAGCTTTCTAGTATTGAAAACATTGACGGCATTACAGGACTACTTGTCAAATGCAAGCTAGCAAACTACGTGCCTGTACTGGAAAAATACAGGATAGACGAGGGCGCAAAATCAAGACTGGCGGCTGAAAGTAAATTAGACGAGGAATATTATAAGAGCTTCCTAAATATGACCAAGCGTATAAAAGATGGTTTTCTTCTTGCCAAAGCCATCGGCTTCACCATAGACCTGACAAACTTGCAAATTGCGAGCCGCGCCATAATTCAGGATATAGGATTAGGAGCGTCTGACAACATAATTCCCTGCGGTTATATGCTATCAGCCGAGGCTGTTAGGGACTTACTATCACTTAAGCTGACTGATATGTGTGGGAAGCTAAGGAACACCTTATACTACGACGTGGTAGAAGAGATATCAAATGCCTACAATAGAACTCAAAGCATTACCTCTGTAGACGAGACTATTGACAAGTATAAGTTTGGCTTGGCTAAGGGGATATTAGCGCCACGAATACTATCTCCTTTAGTGATGGCCTGGCACTTAATCGTTAAAGAACTTGAAATACGAAACCTAAGGCTGATCCTGAAGGCGATGTTCGATAACATGCCTTTAGAAGAAACGAAGCACCGTCTGGTAGTTTCATCATGATACCCATTAAATTCCTGGACGTAGCTATTATAGGAGATGAAGACCTAGTCAACGGGCTGAGGCTAGCTGGCGTGAGTCGATATTTCGTCATAGAAAATAGTCACAACATTGGCGCAGATATTAGAAAAGCACTGACTAGTCTAATATCTGAGCCCGATATTGGGATAGTGGTAATACAAGAAGAGTATGTGGAATACGTTGAAGACTTGATGGCTCAAGTCAAGCAGACCGCAAGGACAACTCCGGTAGTGATTGAGGTGCCATCAAAATATGGCACAAAATACGGTGATGTCACTGAATATTATAAGGCCTACATAAGGAAGTTCATCGGGTTTGATGTAGCCATCTAAGCACCTTGTCTATGGAGGTAACGAAATATGGGTAGAATCTGGAGGGTATCAGGCCCCTTGGTTATAGCCGAGGATATGCGAGGTTCTCAGGTCTATGAGATGGTTGAGATAGGAGATGAAGGAGTCATCGGCGAGATAGTAGGGCTGGAAGAAGAGAGAGCCATAATCCAAGCTCATGAGGACACCCTGGGACTGAAGGTTGGTGAAAAGGTTAGAGGAACAGGAACGATTTTGACTGCTGAGTTAGGTCCAGGGATTGTGGGCTCCATTTACGATGGTCTTCAAAAATCTCTCACCGAGTTAATGAAAGAGAGTTCGTTTCTGAAACGAGGTGTTAAAGTCTTCTCACTACCACGAGACAAGAAATGGCATTTCTCACCCACGGTCAAAGTTGGAGAAGCAGTCAGCGAAGGACATATCATAGGGACCGTTCCTGAGACCAATCTCATAGAACACAGAATTATGGTGCCCCCTGGTAGCGAGGGGGTGGTAAAAGAAATAGGCGAAGGCGATTACACTATTGAGCAGCCTATAGCATGTCTGGAGCACGATGGTGAGATTGAAGAGCTGACTATGATGCAAAAATGGCCGGTGAGAAAGCCTAGACCTTATGAACAAAGGCTCGATTCTTCACAATTGCTCATTACCGGCATGCGAATTATGGATTACATGTTCCCTTTGGTTCTCGGAGGCAAAGCAGCAATACCCGGTGGCTTTGGCACAGGGAAAACCGTTGCCTTGCAGCAACTGGCTAGATGGGCTCAAACACAATTGAACATCTACGTTGGTTGCGGTGAAAGAGGCAATGAAATGGCCGACGTGCTCTACAGCTTCAGGAAGCTTGAAGATCCAGCAACAGGCAGGTTGCTACAGGAGAAGGAAGTGTTCATCGCTAACACTTCCAATATGCCAGTCGTTGCTCGGGAAGCCGGCATTTTCGTCGGTATTACCATCGCCGAATACTACAGGGATATGGGTTACGATGTGCTGCTGGTTGCCGATTCGACCTCAAGATGGGCTGAAGCTATGAGGGAGATTAGTGGAAGACTCGAAGAGATGCCAGGTGAGGAGGGTTTCCCGGCCTACTTGGGTTCACGCCTTTCCTCTTTTTATGAGAGAGCAGGATTGGTCCAGTGCCTGGGTAGTCCTGAAAGAACCGGCTCAGTAACTGTAGCTGGCGCGGTAAGCCCACCCGGAGCTGACTTCAGCGAGCCAGTAACCCAGAATACGCTCAGAATAGTAGAAGCACTATACTCGCTAGATGTGTCACTAGCAAACCGGAGGCATTTCCCAGCAATAAATTGGCTTACCAGCTATAGTCTTTATGCCGAGGCCGTTAAAGATTGGTGGTCTAAGGTTGATCCAGAGTGGGCGGATACCAGAGGCATTGCCTTGAGACTCTTGCAGCAGGAAGCCAATTTGGAGGAGATTGTGAGACTTGTCGGTCCTGAAGCCTTGCCTGAGGGAGACAAGTTACTACTCTTGGTGGCAAGGATGATACGCGAGGACTTCCTCATGCAAAGTGCCTATCATGACATTGATACCTATAGTTCGCCGGCTAGAGCCCACCTCATGCTTAAGACTATAATTGTGTTTTATAAGCTGGCCCAAGAGATGTTGGATTCGGGCATAAACGTCGCTGAAATCCGCTCGTCCCCGATTATGTACAAAATATCAAGGATGAAGGACATACCCCATGATGTCTTTGAACAGAGGATTGAAGAACTGCGTGCTGAGATGGAAGTAAGCTTGGTGGCACACAGAGGAGGAGTTTGATGACCTTTTCTTCGCTGTTTATGAAAGAATCCAGAGCCATAACTAGAGCTAAGGGGGCTTTGCTTATGGTAGAAAGTATCCCCGGTGTGAAGTTTGGGGAGATAGTTGACGTTTGGCTCTCAGATGGTGAGGTGAAACGCGGTCAAGCCATAGACATCAGCCGGGAGGCAACCATAGTCCAGGTGTTCGGCGGAGTCAGCGAAGTGGATCTAGTTGGCAGCAAAGTGAGATGTAAAGGTCAGACCCTAAAGCTACCAGTATCCATTGACATCTTGGGAAGGGTCTTCAACGGAATGGGAGACCCTATAGATGGAGGCTCTCCTGTTGTTGCTGAAGACTACCTGGATATTAACGGCGAGCCCATCAACCCAGTAAGTCGTGTGCCTCCCGCTGAGTTTATTGAAACCGGCATCTCAGCGATTGATGGCCTGAATGCTTTGGTCAGGGGACAAAAGCTGCCCATATTCAGCGGCTCAGGTCTACCGCATAATCGAATTGCCGCTCAAATAATCAGGCAGGCTACAGTAAGGAGCAAAGAGGAAAAGTTCGCCATAGTGTTTGCCGCTATCGGTGTCAGCTATGACCACGCCGCCTTTTTTATGAGTAGTCTTGAGCAAACGGGCGCCAGAGAAAGAACCGTAGCCTTTATCAACACGGCCTCGGACCCAGTCATAGAACGTATATCAACACCGAGATTAGCTTTAACCGCAGGTGAATACTTGGCCTGGAAACAGGGAATGCATGTGTTGGTTATACTTACCGACATGACCAACTATTGCGAAGCTCTTCGTGAACTTTCGGCGATGCGGGATGAGATACCATCAAGGAGAGGATATCCGGGATATATGTACACCGACCTGGCCACTATCTACGAGAGAGCGGGCCGAATTTCTGGCAAAGAAGGCTCGGTAACTATAGTGCCCATCTTGACCATGCCCGATGATGATATAACTCATCCCATACCTGACCTTACTGGCTACATAACCGAGGGCCAGATTGTGCTTTCACGAGACCTTGAAAGGAAAGGGATATACCCACCGATAGACGTCTTCCTATCTCTGTCAAGGATGATGAAAGAAGGCATCGGCCCCGGGCAAACCAGGGAAGATCACAATAATGTCTTCATGCAATTGTATGCCGCTTATGCTGAAGGGTGCGACCTCAGGGAAATGTCAACTATCATCGGTGCTGAGGCATTAGGCGAAAGGGACAGAATATACTTAATGAATGCAGATAGCTTCGAGAGGGAATTCATATCGCAAGGCGAGTTTGAGAAAAGAGAGGTAGAGGATACCTTGGACATAGGTTGGAGGTTATTTTCGGCATTGCCTGAGGAAGACCTAAAGTTAATCAGTGAGGAACTTATCAGAAAGTATCTCCCCAAGTACAGGAACTTGAATGCCACAACAACTAGTCAAAGTTAGGCCTACAAAGATTGAGCTGATAAAGCTAAGGCGGCGGCTTTCATTGGCCGAAAGAATACAAAAGATAGTAAAAGACAGGCTGTCAATCTTGGCTGTCGAATTTATGCAGGTAGCAGGCGAGGCGGTTGAAGCCAAGAGAAAGCTGCTTGACAATTTCTCAGAGGCTTACAAGTCATTATCAATGGCGGCCGGGTATCATGGCTATATAGCCTTGGAAAAGGAACTGATAGCCAGCGAGAGGGACTTAGAAATTGCTACTGGCTCAAGAAGCATAGTCGGGGCGAGAATCCCCTCCTTTGAGTTGAAGGAACCTGAAAGGGTAATATTGGGATATGACTTGGCTGATACATCTTCGTGGCTTGATCAGGCAGCACAGTTATTTAGAAAGTGCCTTGAAGCTTGTGTTGAGATGGCGGAGCTCCAGCGCAGCCTCGAACTACTAGGTGAAGAAATTCATAGAACAAAAAGGATAGTCAACGCCTTGGAATACCTGACAATCCCTAGCTTGCAAGATACGATAAAATACCTGAATATGAAGTTCGAGGAAAGAGACAGAGAAGAGAAATCACGGCTGAAACGAGTAAAAG
>JACNFS010000078.1:0-1791 GCA_014384515.1 Dehalococcoidia bacterium
GAGATCCGGGCTGAGGATAAGGCGGAGGTGGAAGCTGATGACAAGGGAGATTACTTCCTGTTGAACGGGCAGAAGATGTTCAACACCCATGCTCACTTTGCCGATTACCACTGGCTGGGAGCCAGGACCGGGACTGACCCGGCAGCCCCTAAGCACAGGGGAATCTCATTGATGGTCGTAGACCTGAGAAGTCCAGGCATTACCATCCGCAATATGATAACCATTGCCGGCTGGAAAACAAATGAGGTATTCTACGACAATGTGAAGGTCCCCAAAAAGAACCTGGTAGGAGACAAAAACCGCGGATTCTACTACATAATGACCGCCCTCGACTTTGAAAGGATGTTCCCTGTCGGTGGTTTTCGGCATGTATTCGACGAGCTCGTAATGTACACCAAGGAGGCAAAACGCGACGGGAAACCTTTAAGCCAAGACCCAGTTATCCGGCAGAAGCTGGCGGAGATAGCAATTGAGCTAGAAGCAGCAAATCTGCTCTATTACCAGCTAGCTTACATACTCGACAAAGGCGAAGTACCTAACTACCAATCGTCCATGCAAAAGATGTTCGCTTCTGAGACAGCCTACCGCCTAGCTGACGTTGCCACCCAAATAATGGGGTCCGGCGGGCAACTGCAAACGGGCTCTAAATGGGCACCGCTCAATGGTGAAGCAGAACTTCACTATCGCTGGGGACTTATTCAAACTGTCTATGCTGGCACTTCCGAAATCATGAGAAATATTATCGCTCTCAGAGGACTAGGATTACCTCTGCTAGGTTGATCTAAGTCTCAAGAACTTGGCAACTTGCGATTCAAAAAGGAGGAACAACCATTATGGACTACGGCCTTAGCGAACAACAAGAGATGCTTAAGAAAACGTCTCGCGACTTCCTCGCCACCGAATGCCCCAAGACCTTGGTAAGGCAGATGGTGAGCGACGAGAAGGGATATCCTCCAGAACTGTGGCACAAAATGGCAGAGCTGGGTTGGATGGGATTGGCATTCCCCGAAAAGTATGGCGGCACTGGAGGCAGCTTCCTTGACCTGGCCGTTCTCCTTGAAGAAATGGGGCGTGCCTGCTTGCCGGCTCCATTTTTCTCTACCGTGGTTCTAGCAGGTATGACCATCCTCGAAGCAGGCAACGAGACTCAGAAACAGGAGTTGCTGCCCAAGATTGCTGAAGGAAAGTTGATTGTTGCTTTAGCCCTGACCGAACCTGGCGGAGGATACAGTGCCGATAAGGTAACTGTGGAGGCAGTCGCCGATGGAAATAACTATGTCATCAGCGGCACGAAGCTTTTTGTTCCCGATGCCCACGTTGCTGACTACATCATCTGTGTCGCCAAAACAACGGGCGGAGTCACCCTGTTCTTAGTAGATAGCGAGAGTTCGGGTATAAGTTACACCATACTCAAGACCATTGCTGGTGACAAGCAATTCGAGGTAGTATTCGATAAGGTAAAAGTGCCCAAGGAAAACATCCTTGGAAAGGAAGGGCAGGGACACATTCAATTGCAAGAGGTACTACGTAAAGCGACAGTAGCCAAGTGTGCTGAGATGCTGGGCGGTGCCCAGCAAGTACTAGAAATGACTGTGGATTATGTCAAAGACCGCAAGCAGTTTGGAGTACCAGTAGGTACGTTTCAAGCTGTTCAACATCACTGCGCCAATATGCTTACCGACATCGATACATCAAGGTTTGTTACCTACCAGGCAGCATGGAAGATAAGCCAGGGGTTTCCTTATGCTAAAGACGCAGCCATGGCAAAAGCCTGGGTAAGCGATGCCTACA
>JACNFS010000078.1:1925-11333 GCA_014384515.1 Dehalococcoidia bacterium
ACGAGCCAAGTCAGCCGAACTCACCCTCGGTGATGCTGATTTCCATCGAGAGGCACTAGCTCAGGCGTTAGGGCTGTAGTTTTGGGCTGGGGCAGACTAAGAACAAAAGCGGCGCGACAATTGCTGCCTTATTGAGAAATCATCTTACCCGACTGTTGTCTGGCCAAATCACAAGCTTGAATTAGTCTCTCGTGGTTTCGTGTCCTTGTTTGCCCAGTCATATTGACTACTCACAGAACATCTGGCCATTCCGACAACAATCAGCCAGCTTTCTACCGAAAGCTCGTGAGCTACGCAAACCCAGTGCTTCCTACAAATGCCAAACTGCCTTTCGGACAATTGCCTCACCAGTCGGCTTATGATATACTGATCAGCAACTTTAATCAGGCAATGTCGTCTGAAACCAGGAGGTATATTTGTCAGAGCCTATTTCAGTTAAACAGCTCCTGGAGGCTGGAGCTCATTTTGGACACCTGACCGCCCATTGGCACCCACGTATGAAAAGCTACATTTTCACCGAACGCAATGGTATTCACATCATTGACCTAGAACAAACTGTAACCATGTTAGATAAGGCCTGCACCTACGTCAGAGATTTAGTAAGCAATGGGGAAAGTATTCTCTTTGTCGGCACCAAGAAACAAGCTCAGGAAATAATAGAAGAAGAAGCTAAACGGTGTGGTATGTATTATGTCAACCAACGGTGGTTGGGGGGAATGCTAACTAATTTTGCTACCGTCCAGGCCAGAATAGATTATCTAGTTCGCCTCGAGGATAGAAAAGAAAGAGGCGAGCTAGACTACATGTCAAAGAAAGAAAGACTGAAGGTTGATAAAGAGATATCCCGTCTGAACAAGCTACTGGGTGGCTTCAAGGAACTGACTACTCTCCCTGGAGCTATGTTTATCGTGGACCCAACCAAAGAGAGGATAGCTCTGGCTGAAGCAAAAAAGGTCGGTGTACCTGTAGTGGCTATGGTAGACACCAATTGCAATCCCACCGGTATCGACCACCTCATCCCTGCCAACGATGATGCCATAAAGGCAATCAAACTTGTATGCGGTAGGATAGCCGATGCCGTTCTAGAAGGCAAAATGATTAAGGAGACCGGCGAAGTCGGGATCGCTGAACCAGCCCCGGCAGAGACGGAATCTGGTGAATTGTTGGAATCCTATACTTTTGCACCTGACGAATCCGAACAGGCGACGCGCTGACGCCTTCTTCACAAAGAAGGAGATAGAATTGCAAGTTTCAACTGCAGCAGTAAGGGAACTCAGGGAAAAAACCGGCGCCGGCATCATGAACTGCAAAAAGGCTCTTCTTGAAACAGACGGAAATATGGAAAAGGCAGCCGAGGTTCTTAACCAGCGTGGACTTGCCTTGGCTCACAAGAAAGCTGACCGTACCGCCAACCAAGGAGTAATTGAGGCTTACGTCCACCAAGGAGGCCAAATTGGAGCAATCGTGGAAGTCAACTGCGAGACCGATTTCGTCGCTCGCACCGACGAATTTAAGGAGCTAGCTCATAGTCTAGTTTTGCAAATAGTAGCCATGTCCCCCCAATTTATATCCCAAGAAGAGATTCCGCCAGAGGCAGACACGGACCCCCAAGCAGCTTGCCTTCTCCTCCAGCCTTTTATCAGAGACCCTGACAAGACCATCCAAGACATAATCACTGAGACCATAGCCAAAGTTGGTGAGAACGTCAAAGTACGTAGATTCACCAGATTCGAGCTGGGTTATTAGAAGTGGCAGCAACTAAACCCAAATATAAGCGCGTCTTGCTTAAGCTGAGCGGCGAAGCCCTCATGGGGAAGAAAAACTTCGGCATCGACCCTACAGTCCTGACTCGTGTAGCCCAGCAAATAAAGCAGGTGATTGACCAGAATGTCGAGGTAGCTATAGTTGTTGGGGGAGGCAATTTCTGGCGGGGTACCGGTAGGGAAGCCAAAGGAATGGACCGAGCTACAGCTGACTATTCCGGAATGCTGGCGACGGTAATTAATGCCCTGGCTCTTCAAGATTCGCTGGAAAGTGAAGGTGTCACTACTAGAACTCAATCGGCCATCACCATCCCAGCTATAGCCGAGCCGTACATCCGCCGCCGAGCCATTCGCCACTTGGAGAAAAAGCGAGTAGTCATTTTTGCTGGAGGCACAGGGAACCCCTACATGACCACCGATACCGCTGCAGCACTGCGGGCCATCGAGGTCGGGGCTGAAGTCCTGTTAGTAGCTAAGAACAGGGTCGACGGTGTATATGATGCCGACCCCCTCAAGAATCCCCAAGCAAAGAAGTTTGATCGTCTGACTCACAGGGACGCATTAAACCTACACCTCCAGGTGATGGATATTACTGCTTTCTCACTATGCCACGAGAATAAGCTCCCTATCATAGTTTTTGACCTCCAAGGACAACAAGGCATAAAACGTGCCATCTTCGGAGAACATGTAGGCACGCTTGTTGCCAATGAAGGAGAGGAATGATCGAAAAAACACTTAGTGATACAGATACCAAAATGCAAAAGGCCGTCGATGCGTTGGCCCGAGAGTTGGCAGCTATCCGCACAGGACGGGCTACACCAGCTTTAGTTGAGCACATCAGAGCTGATTACCATGGTGTTCCTACTCCAGTCAACCAAATCGCCTCCATCTCCGTTCCTGAAGCCAAAATGATACTTATACAACCCTGGGACCGCAGTTCAATCCGCAGCATCGAGAAGGCTATTCTCACATCTGACCTTGGTCTTAACCCAACAAGCGACAGTAATGTTATACGTATAGTTATCCCGCCGCTTACTGAGGAGCGACGCAAAGAGCTAATTAGAGTAGTCCACAAGAGACTGGAAGAAGCGAAAATCACCCTGCGTAATCTAAGACGGGAAGGCATCGAAAAGCTAAGACAGACAGAGAAAAACAGGGAAATATCTCAGGACCAAAACACACGCGCCTCCGAACAGCTTCAGAGACTAACTGACAATTTCGTAGAAAGAGTTAATCACATAGGACAAGACAAAGAAACAGAGATAATGGAGGTCTGAGAACTCAGGAAACCACAGCCTACCATTTCGCAGAGAAGTCAATAGCCACTGATAGAGAATCAAAGCATAAGCATGCCAATACTGGGAAGTCTTGCTAATGCCTACGGACCGTTGTCACCGCCGCTTTGGAGAACCAGAGCCTGAGGAACAAGTATGCTCAGGCAGAGACTATTCACTGCTATCATCGGCCTACCCCTCCTTATTGCCGCAATCTGGTTTGGCAAACCTTGGTTTACGCTCCTGATAGCTGCTGCAGCCATAGTCGGTAGCCTCGAGTTCTACCGAATGGCCAGCCAGTCTAGAAGACAGCCAATTACCTATTTCGGGGCAGCTTGGGTATTATTACTTGTCCTCAGCCCCCACTGTCCATACGCCGGCACGACGCCTTTTCTCATCACTTCGGCCATAGTCATCTCTCTAATCTGGCTGCTATTTCGGTCTCCGAGGGAACAGGCTTTCAACAACTGGGCGTGGACGATAGCCGGAATCCTCTATGTTGGCTGGATGCTTAGCTACTGGGTTGACCTCAGAAACTTGGAAGCCGGCAAGGCGTGGGTGTTCTGGGCTATAATCACTACTTTGGCCAGCGATACGTGTGCCTTTTTTGCCGGCAGAGCTTGGGGTAAACACCCCCTGGCTCCAGCCTTGAGTCCCGGCAAAACATGGGAGGGAGCCATAGGTGGGCTACTGGCTAGCGTCATAGTCTCTCCAATTCTCGGTATGATCTTGTCACTGCCGTTCAATTACTGGCAGGCGGCGCTTCTGGGGGGTGTCATCAGCATATTCGCTCAGCTCGGCGATTTAGTTGAGTCATTACTCAAGCGTAACACAGGCGCCAAGGACTCAGGGAGCTTACTACCCGGACATGGAGGTATCCTCGACCGTATTGACAGCCACATATTCACCGGGGTTATAGCATACTACTGTGCAGAATTCGCTGCATTATGAGCAACACCATGAAAAGATTGGCTATCCTAGGTTCGACGGGCTCAATAGGGCAGCAGACTCTCGACATAGTGAGAACCTTCCCCAACAAATTCAGGGTCATAGGACTGGCTGGGGGGGAAAACAGCGGTCTGCTAGCTAAACAAGTCAGTGAATTCCAGCCCCAACTGGTCTATTCAGCACTTAAGCTTGACCTACCCGGTAAGGCAGAGTTTTCATCAATGGAAGAGATAGCCAGCCACCCTGATGTCGACCTTGTCGTCATAGCCACCACAGGCAAAACAGGACTGACCCCGGCTCTAGCAGCTATAAGAGCCAGCAAGAAGATAGCCCTGGCCAACAAAGAGATACTGGTCATGGCAGGCAGAATCATCACCGCAGAAGCCAAACAACACCGAGCACAGATACTACCTATCGATAGTGAGCATAGCGCCATATGGCAGTGCCTCCGTGGAGAGAAAGGCGAGGTGGCTCGACTCATCCTGACAGCCTCAGGGGGACCCTTCTACCGCTACTCTCCGTCGCAATTGGCCAAGGTCACCGCTGAAGAAGCTCTCCAGCACCCTACCTGGAAAATGGGAAGGAAAGTCACTATTGATTCGGCAACCCTTATGAACAAGGGGCTGGAAGCAATCGAAGCTCACTGGCTTTTTTCCATCCCCTTCAGCAAAATCGAAATTGTCATCCACCCACAGAGTATTATTCATTCTCTAGTAGAATTCATGGATGGCTCGCTAAAAGCGCAACTCAGCTTCCCCGATATGCATCTGCCCATACAATATGCGTTGTCCTATCCCAGACGGCTGCCTAACTCTGAGTTGCCGCGCCTTGACTTAGTCCGAGTGAAGGCACTAAACTTTGAGCCGGTGACTTATCACAATTTCCCATGCCTAAGACTGGCTCTCGAGGCCGCCAAAAGGGGGGGGACTTACCCCGCCGTCCTCTGTGCCGCCGATGAAATAGCTACCCATCTCTTTCTCGCCGGGCAGACGAGTTTTCCTGGCATCGCTGAAATAGTAGCCAAGACTATCGACCTACACCGAGGCATTGCCAACCCTACTCTGGACGAGATTCTAGCCGCTGATACCTGGGGCAGAGAAACTGCGGCCAATATTGCCACAAAGGAAAGCCTATGTTAGAAACAATAGCACTGACAGCAGTCAGCTTTGTCGGTGTATTACTAGTACTTGTCTTTGCCCATGAACTTGGGCATTTCATCACGGCCAAGCTTTCGGGAGTAAAAGTAGAGGAGTTTGGCATTGGTTTTCCCCCTCGGCTCCTGAGTTTCAAGCGGGGCGAGACAGTATACTCGCTAAACGCTATACTGCTCGGCGGTTTCACCAAGCTGCTAGGAGAGGAAGATCCAACATTTCCGGGCAGCCTGGCTAGCAAAAGCATCGCCACCAGAGTTTTGGTCCTTGGCGCCGGTTCAATGATGAATATCTTGCTTCCCATATTGCTTTTCTCAATCGCCTTTATGGTGCCTCACGACATGCTACTAGAAAAAGTGGTGGTCGAGGAAGTAGCCCCAAGTTCGCCGGCTCAAAGCGCTGGGATTGAGCCAGGAGACACCATACTAGAAATAAACGGCCGCACAATTGAGAACCGTGGTACTGTCGGCTACCTCATCCAGCTGAATCTTGGCTCAGAGGTAAACATCTTGCTTCAGAAGCCTGACCTCAGCCAAAATGAAGTCAATGTGAAGCCAAGGTGGAATCCACCGCAGGAGCAAGGGGCCATTGGCGTCACCATTACCGGGGCAGACAGCACTGTAGTCCGCGAGTCCTATCCTATTTGGAAAGCAGTCCCCTCTAGCGTAATTCATTGCTGGGAGATCCTTATCCTGTTTCGAAATGAAGTAGCAAGCTGGTTCATCAGAGGAACAGCACCTGAACTAGCCGGTCCGATAGGCATTGCCGAACTGACCGGCCAGATGGCCAAAGCTGGTCTAAGTCCGTTGCTTGAATTCGCTGCCCTAATCAGTATCAATTTGGCCATAATCAACCTATTTCCTTTCCCAGGGCTGGATGGAGGCAGGCTTGTCTTTGTAGCTTTGGAATGGGTTCGGCGGGGCAAGAGGATATCTGCCAAGAAAGAGGGGCTTGTCCACCTTGTTGGCCTGATAGTATTGCTAGTGCTGATTGCCGCTATAAGCTATTATGACATTACACGTATTATCCAAGGGGAGAGCCTGCTGCCTTGATAGTTCGTCGCTCATCTAAGCCTATCAGAGTTGGAACAATAACCGTGGGGGGTGATGCTCCCATTGTAATTCAGTCTATGACCAAAACCGATACCAGGAACGTACCAGCTACCGTAGCTCAGATTAAGGAGCTCGCTGATTGCGGTTGTGAGATGGTCAGAGTAGCCGTGCCCGATAGTGAGGCTGCGCAGGCTATTTCAACCATTAAGCAAAATACTTCCATTCCAATCATTGCCGACATTCATTTCGATTATCGGCTTGCCTTGGCAGCACTGGCAGCCGGCGCTGACGGGCTTCGCCTGAACCCGGGGAATATTCGTGACCCAGAGCAAATCGCCAAAGTAGTCCGGGCAGCTAGGGAAAGGCAGACGCCCATTCGTATCGGCATCAACGCTGGAAGCCTGCCGCCGGCCTCAAAGCAACACTCATCTATACCTGAGCACATGGTCAGCGCAGCATTGGAGCAAGTGAGCTTGCTAGAAAGCCTGGATTTTGATTTGATTAAGGTTTCCCTTAAAGCCTTCGACGTGCTTACCACAATCGAGGCCTACAGAACAATATCCCCAAGAATATCCTACCCTTTGCATCTAGGTATAACCGAGGCAGGTCTTCCTCGAGCAGGTGCTGTTCGCAGCGCAGTCGGCATTGGTATACTTCTTCACGAAGGTATCGGCGACACTATCCGTGTCTCCCTTAGCGCCCATCCTTGCGAGGAGGTAAATGCCGCTCATGAGATTCTAAGAAGCCTCGACCTCCGCCAACACGGCCCTACCTTGATAAGTTGCCCTGGCTGCGGTCGGGCTGACGTGGATATCATTGGTTTAGCTGAGTCCGTAGACAGGAGGCTAAGCGAGATAAGTAAACCCATCAAGGTTGCCGTCATGGGCTGTGTTGTCAACGGTCCAGGTGAGGCAAAAGACGCCGATGTCGGCATCGCTTGCGGCAAAGGCAGAGGTGCCATCTTCAGAAAAGGCGAAGTGGTAAGCACTGTAGACGAGACACGATTCCTGCAAGCCTTAATGGCGGAGGTGGAAAATCTTTGCGCACTAGACTGAGTTACTTCGACATGATTTGATGTTGCAGGGTTCTCAGACTAATTCGCCCGCTCGGAGCGGAAAGAAGATGATATCGATGCAAGCTAAGGTTGTTGAAAATCGGTAGAGTCTCAAGGAGGCTAGGTTGTGAAGGAAAACAAAGGAGAATATCCGATAACCATCACTTTCCGTCATCAAGAAGGACTCTCACGGCTGACTACTTTTCTGAGACTGCTTATGGTTATACCCCACTGGATTGTCCTGTGGGCTATCGGCATAGCCGTCAGCGTTGTCAGGTTCATTGCCTGGTGGGCTATTTTGTTCACTGCTAGATATCCTCAGTGGGCTTTCAATTTCGTCGCTGGTTACGTTCGCTGGTACACTAGAGTAATGGCTTATTACTGTCTACTAACTGACCGATACCCGCCGTTCAGCATGCAATAGGCATCTGGCAAGAGCCTTCTCAATAACGACTTGAGAATTCCATTTAGGGGCCAACGAATATGCGCTTTTCGAGGCTTTTTGGCAAGACATTAAAGGAAACACCGGCAGAAGCTGACACCTTGAGTCATCAACTGCTGCTTAGGGCCGGAATGATTCAGCAGGTAGCCGCCGGTATCTATTCCTATCTACCTCTAGGCTGGCGAGCGCTCAGGAAAATCGAGCACATAATCCGGGAGGAAATGGACAAAGCCGGCGGACAGGAGTTGATGCTGCCCGCACTTCAGCCCTTTGAACTGTGGGAGGAATCAGGAAGATACCCTTCCTTCGGCAAGACTCTTTTCACCGTTATTGACCGCAAGGAACATAAATTAGTCTTGGGTCCCACCCATGAAGAGGTTATCACTAACCTTGTCCGCCGCTATGTGCAGAGCTACCGCGACCTGCCCCTTCTCCTCTACCAGATACAGAACAAGTTCCGCGATGAACCTCGTCCCCGAGGCGGCCTATTACGTGTCCGCGAGTTCATTATGAAAGACCTCTACAGTTTTGATGCTGATGAGGCAGGCTTAGACAACAGCTACCAAGAAATGATTCAAGCCTACAAGAATATCTATTCGCGCTGTGGCTTACCAGCAGTAGTTGTAGAAGCTGACAGCGGTGCCATAGGCGGCAAAGAGTCTCACGAGTTTATGCTAATCGCTGATAGTGGTGAAGATGAAATTATGTATTGCTCCAGTTGTGGTTATGCTGCCAACATAGAAAAAGCCCAATTCGCCAAGCCAAAGCTGGAAATCAAATCTCCTTTGCCCACGGAAGAGATATCAACCCCAAACATCAAGACAATCGAGGAAGTGGCCGATTTTGTTGGTGTGCCCACAAGCCATACCCTGAAGGCGGTCTTTCATTCAGCCGATGGCGAGCTTGTTTTTGTGGTCATCAGAGGAGACCTGGAGGTTAACGAGACAAAACTCAAGAACTTGCTAAAATGCTCGGAGTTGCGTCTGGCTACAGAAACTGAAGTGAAGGCAGCCGGGTTAGTGGCCGGCTCAGCCTCACCGGTAGGGATAAAGGGAATCAAGATTGTAGCCGACGACTCGATAACCTTAGGTTCCAATCTCATTGCAGGAGCCAACAAGGTGGACACCCACCTCAAGAATGTGAACTACCCCCGCGATTTTGAGGTTGACATTATTGCCGACATCGCTGTGGCACGTTCCGGTGATAGTTGCCCTAAATGCGAAGGTAAACTCCTTTCCATGCAGGGAATTGAGGTTGGTCATGTCTTCAAGCTAGGCACCTTCCTCAGTGAGAAGCTAGGTGCCTTTTTCCTCGACCGAAATGGCGTATCACGACCAATCATTATGGGCTGCTACGGCATTGGACTGGGAAGACTATTGGCAGCCGCAATAGAACAGAATCACGATGACAAAGGTATTATCTGGCCGCTAGCTGTCGCCCCCTACCACATCCACTTGTGCCCTCTCCACCTAGGAGATTCTGAGATTTCCCAAACAGCTGAAAAACTATACGAGGACCTAACCAGGGAAAACTTGGAGACGCTTTTCGATGACCGCGACGAATCCCCAGGGGTCAAGTTCAATGATGCCGACCTTCTAGGAATACCTCTCCGTTTGACTCTGAGCCCACGCACCTTGCAGAGTCAGAGTGTAGAGGTAAAATGGCGCAAGGAGAAGCAAGCTCAACTTCTACCCCTGGAAGGAATAACTGTCAGAATAAAGGAA